>JBFYLR010000052.1:0-6761 GCA_041305305.1 Nanobdellota archaeon | reverse complement strand
GAGAAGTCCTGGCCTGTCCTCTTGCGAGTTGAATAGTTCGCAGTAAGGCTCAAAGACCTATCACTCTTAAAGAAAATCTACACATTCAAAAAGTCAGAAGAGTCTTATGCCCCTGCCGGGCACTCTCCTCCCCCCCTCTAAACGACGAAGAGGGCAATTCACCCCTCGCCCCTCTTGCCTTCATTCCATTGCATATTTCCTTAAGGTCCATTATTTGTGTTTCTATGCTGATTCAAACCCTTGCCCCTATAAATGTTACTCTATAATGGTAACAAATAGCAAGATTTATAAGCCAGAAATATATATTTGATTTAATGGCAAACACACAGCTCGATAAAAGATATGGCTCTGATTGGGCAAAGGCAAAATCAAGAGATTTGCTCAAAGATATGATAGCAAGAACCCTCTTAAAATTCAGAAAGCCAAAAGATTTGAAAGTCCTCTGCTTCCCGGGCATTGATGCAGCTGAAGTCTTGCAAGTTTACGATGCCCTCGGAATACCAAGGGAAAATGTTACAGGTCTGGAAAGAAACCCTGAAGTTGCAGAAACACTTGACAAGCGTGGAATTAACGGAAAGCCGCTTGGAATAAAGCTGGTCAATCGCTCACTTGAAGACTATGTTGCAAATGCTATAAATTTAGGAGGGAGATTCAATTTTGATGTTGTGAGTCTTGACTATACTGGACCGCTGAGCATAAATCAAATAAATGATCTTGCTGATTTATCGGAACGGCAAATCCCGAACCATTTCGTACTTCATCATGCCAATCTAATAAAAAGAGACAGTCAAAGTAAGTGGATGTATGTGGTTGGAGAGGGTTTTAACAATGATTACCTAAATGAAGAGTACGGTGGGGAGATTGACGATCAAAATGTGCTATTGAAAACAGCAAATGCAATGATTGGGGCGCAGAGTAAGATAGAGGAAGGCGGATCAAAAGATGCAAAGGGAAGAGGCTATCTTAAGATGGTGAGCGGCGCTGTCCTTGGCTCAGCGGATGAATGTATTGATAAATTGCTAAAGTTCAGTTGCGGCCAAGCCTACGAAAAGGTATTGGTGGAAATTGAAAATACAATAAGACCTCTCACAAGAAACAGATACGAAGAAAAAGGATTAGAATTCAGTTTGGATAGAGAGCACCCATACGGCAGCCTGCCTTTCTCAATTAGAGGCAATCCTGTCATAATTAGAGCCTTTGAGTTGGTAACATTGCAGTACTTAAAACAGCAGCTTGCCGAAGCATTGAAAGATAAATTCAAGCCCGACATTGCAAATAATATAACTATGAAAGTATATGCTGCACTGAACAATGTAAATAAAGTCAAAAGGCATTTCAGGCCAAAAGCAATTAAAACTTATTCTTATGTTTCAGAGTCAGGTTCCCCGATGATAGGAGATATCTATTTTTTAAGCTATCCTGAAAGGTTGGTAAGTGCATCCGAACGGCTAGCAAACTCATTGGGTCTAGCTTCAGGTAGATTCAGTTTCAGAAACAAAGGAGAATTTGTTGATGCACTTGATGAATACGAGAAGCAGGCGAGCAAATTCCTGCCATGGGAATTGGAAAATAAATTATATGAAGACTCCAACAACCGCACATTCCTCGGAAGCTCAGCTCGCCCTGTTCTAACAAAGCAGAAGGCGATTGAAGAATTTAAGGCAGGAGCAACAGTTGAGGATATAAAGGCAAAATACAGAGGCTATGCAGACAAGCCTCTTGCACAATGGAAAGCTCATGTTACTATGGGAACATATGACAAGAAACCCCTAAGAGTTGAAGATGAACTTGTTGAACATGAAGAAGACTCTGATTTGGAGAAGATAACAAAAGAAGAAGCAATTGATTTACTGTCTTCAGGCATCCCAATCGATGAAATCCGTGCAACTTACCCCACTTCTTTTACAATTGGACAGCTTAGGGCGTACAAAGCGCATATTTCAATGGGTACATATAAAACAGACAAAAAGAACCCCAATCACGATCCTTAACCCTCACGTCCTCCCAAAAGCACAATTAAGAGAATTTAATTTTCTGGTGTTTCGTAACTAACGCAGCAGTAATAGATATTTAACTAAGTCTTCTCTAGAAGAGAAATTGCCCCATAAATCTTTAACAGAATCTTTTTCTAGAGAGCCAATCTTTTCTCTTTTATTTGCATAATAAAACCAGCATTCGCTATTTGGCTCTATCAAGAAACAGCAAGTTGAATCCTTAGTCCAATCGGTGACTTTCGATAACATTTTTGGATATCTTTCTTGGTAAGATTTAACTCTGCCTTCAAGATTTGCAATATCTTCGGGCTTCAAAGATTCTTCCTTAAAAATAGATTCTGCCCTGCCCATGTCAATCAATGTAAAAAATCTTAATCTTTTTACGCCATAACTTTCACAAAAGCCAATTACCTCATTGACTTCATCCAAATTACGTTGAGCAGTAGGCATTATCATTAAAGTCGGGATACTCTCTTTCTGAAGCAAAGATAGCGTCTCTTCCAACCTCTTAAACGATCCTGGATGTTTTGTAAATTCGTCATGTGAATTTCCAATACCATAGATGCTCATTCTAACATTGTCAATATGCGGCTTGACCTGTGGCAATTTCTCAGGTAACAAGAAACCATTTGTGGATAAAGTAATCTTGAGTCCGGAATCCTTGCAATGCTTCAAAAATTCAGGCAATGATTTATACAACAAAGATTCGCCGCCACTGACATTGAGCCGCGTTAATCCCCCCGTCCTAAGTTTATCAACATACTTTTTGTAAGTCTCTACGTCCTGGTCAGGATTATATGCATCCTGGCTGCAATGAATACATCTGAAATTACATCTTTTAGTTACCATAAAACATGCATTAAATAGAAAATTGCTGCTATTGTAGTCTGGTGTCTCAAACTTATCTCTTAACGGGTTATATGTAACATTACTCATGTTTTACAGACCTCCTCGATTTAGATTTTTTTTCATGTTAGTAAGATCTTATCCTCCCAAGAGCATCTTTAACAATCTCGTTGGTGTCGAGAGCTTCCTTGCAGTCTTTTCTCCACCAGTATAAACTCACTTCAAAATCTCGCTTCATCCCCTGCATTTGATGATTAGCCATTTTATACATAAATTGCAAATCGTGGGGAAGATGCTTAATTTGAACATCATCTGATTTGCTTTGGAAGAGCATTGATAGCGCGCCAACGTCATAAATATCTGCTGCGAACCAGTTATCGTCTAAGATAAGGCAATTATCATACACCTTAACAGTGCACGCAATCGGCTCCGGGTGGTCAAATACTCTATCTAAACATCCTCTTCTGTAAGCCTCATTTAGATAATAAGCTAATTTCGAGTCGCGTATCACATAACTGTCTATCGAACCATGGCTTGTAATCAGTTTATCTGCAGAATAACGAGTCGTGCTGGCGTGATTAGGCCATAATTTTCTAGGGCTGTTATGTGGGTGAGGGATATCATCAATAGTGTCATTTACAACCCCTGCTATTTGATCCATTGAATATGCTTGGATTATCATCGTCCTTCCTCCACGTTCTTCGCTCTCTCAACATCACTGAGGAAGGCTTCTTTCTTGAGCTCTTCAATGATATAGAACAACTCTTCTCTTTCGATGCTGAATTTTTCCCTCATTTCTTCCATAAAGTCAGACATTTCCTTAACATTCCTGAATATTCCTTCTGCAAAGAAATCAAAGCCGTTGTTTATCCTGTAGACAGAGTTAAGATTATTGTGATTGGCAAGAAATTCTTTAAGAGCCTCCCTCTGCTCTTTCTTTGTCTTCAAAGCAATTTTTGCAATTGTATGATAGCCGAGCTTGCCAAAATCTACAAGAGCCGTATGCTTCTTTATTGAGCTGTCTTTTGAGTTAAGCCTGTCAAAGAGAGTGCTTGAAGGTATTCCTGTCTGCCTGCTCATGTCTCCGATTGTGGCTCTTGCATTCTGCCGAAGCGCTGCAATCATGAGGATGTCTTTGTTAATCATTGTTTGTCCTCCTGATTCTGTTCATCGGGTTTAATTTTAGGTTTATTCATAAAGTAAGTTTGTATAACAAGATGGCCTTTGCCGAAAGGATCTCCTATTGCATCTTTAATCATTTTAAGTTGGACATACTTTGTTATAGGGTCTCTCTCAAGATATTCTATTTCTGCTTTTCTTTGCATTGCTAATTCAAGAAAAGATGGGAGCCTATGCATCATTGTTTGCCCTCCTCAGCTTTCTTCTCGGAATCGTTATTTTTCAGCAAATAGACATGATGCGGACTAATGCAAATATAATGAAGAAGGCACTTTTTGCCCTTAAGTTCATTGCAAGCAGTGCACTCTCCCTTTGTGCTTCTATACATGTGCTCTTCTTCAGCCATGCGCCTAAATTTAGCGCCAAGGTCCATTAGCGGTCCGAATCCTAAATCTCTTGGATCACAAATTCTTCCCATCTTATTCGTCCTCCTTCACATCAGAATAGCTATCTAGAAGTCCCTCAAGCATGCTTTCAACATTTTCTCTAAGCTCATCTGGCATGCTTTCCTTATCAACCAAAAACAGCCCAGAACACCTCATATAGGTATTAATGAATGTTTCAATTTCTTCAGGATGCTTCCCAAGCCCGTAACCAATTGCGCCGCGCAGCCCATATCTGTCATGCAAAACATCAGCTACATCTATTATCAACTTATCTCCATCCTTAAAACTAACAATATATCTCTCCGTATTCTTCTCGCGAGCGTACTTGTAATGCACATCATTTTTGTCAAGATTCTGATTTAAGTCAACGGATGGGCTCTTAACTCCAAATCTTGCTACGGCGTGTTTTCCATTCTTCTGTCTGACAATTAGTTCATTAGGATTGGTCATTGTGTTTAATTCCCCTGGCAAGTTTTGCTTTTGCGAATTCTTGCATTATAATTCTATCAGTCAAATCTTGCAATTCCTGCATAGACTCAATAATTTCGCATTGCGTCTTCACCACATTCAATTTTAGCAGCATTTGTCCGGATTGATCAATAGAATATGGCCTGTTTTCTGGAAATCTTGGATTGGTAATTATTCTGGCTGTTTTTGTTAGGGGTTGAGAGACTATTGTAACCAAATCTTCATTAATATCATAAGCGTTATCACATCTGTCACAAACCTCATGGTAATCCTTCATTGCATCAAAAGCGTTTTGTGTTCTTCTTGTGAGTTCAGAGAGAGTTATTGGTTTGCCTCCAGATAACCCTCCGCATTCTCTGACTGCATCCATAACTGCTTTTGATTTCCTTTCTAACTCTCCATAAAGTTTAAGTGAAGGTTGCGTTATTCTTGAATATCTTTCAATCAAATGGTCTGCTTTTCTCATATATCTTTCAAATGCAGTTCTCTCGTCAGCTGCGCTGAGATATGTTCTCTGCTTAAGGTTTTGGCTTTCTTCGTTTGCCTTCTCATTTGTTTTGTTTTCGTTTGTCATTTTGTTTGTTCCTATCCGGGCTTTCCGGATATACTACATCCAAGCCGGAAAATTATATATATCTAATCATAATATAATAATAAGTAACTTATTATATTCGAATATCCAGAAACATTTATATATTAGAAGTTCCTGTTAATTTCATGAAGAATTCAATGAAGCGAAAGGTAGTGAAGCAGGGGCCCGCAACAATGATGGTTAGCCTGCCAAGCAAGTGGATAAAAGAGAACAAGATAGCAGCAGGCGATGAACTTGCTGTTTTGCCTCAAGGAAACAAGATTCTGTTCTCAAAAACAGAGCAGAAACAGGGCAGAAAGGAGGCGACAATAGATGTCGATAACTATTGGCAGCATTTTGCGCTCTCAAAATACTTAACGGTTTTATACAGGACAGGGTATGATAAGATAACCCTTGTGCATTCCAAACCGATTTATCTTGAGAAAGGCTCAAAAAAATTGCCGTTCAAAATCTGGGTGAATGATGTTGTAAACAAGTTTGTCGGAGCAGAAATAACTTCACAAACAGCCTCTAAAACTGAGATAGAATGTCTTGCTACCGAAGAAAACCCCGATTTGGACAAGCTTGCGAGAAGGATATCTTTTTTGATTAGGGAAACAACTGCTGAGATGCTTATTTCTATTGGCAAAGATTATCATAAATTCCATGAAGAAGTCATGACTCATCACGACAATATCTCCAAATTCTTAAATTATTTCTTGAGAACCCTTTATGCTTCTGATAAAAGCGAGGATTTGAAGAAATTTGAATTTTCATTCTATTCACTTATGGAGATAATGATTGATAAGATAAGGCATACAAGCGCAAAGATAAATGAATTTGGGTGCACTCCTAAAGTTAAGAAGTATCTTGAAGAAATATTTGAAGTTTTCAATGAGCAATTTGATACACTTGACAAGGAAGAATTCTCGCAGGAGCTTATGAAGAAAAGGTATGATTTGAGGCAGCGAATACTAAAAGAAAGCTTCAATCCGAAAGAATCCAAGATTATCTCTGAAGCCATGCCTTTTCTAGACACTATTGTAACCTTCGCAGAACTTGTTGTCGCAAAGAATCTTGAAAAAAGAACAAAAGAGCAGGGATTTGGAGAGCAAAATGGCTGAGATAAGAGTCAGTGTTGCTAATCTTGTAAAGATAGAAGTTGATGGGAAGGTGCTGCTTCTGCTGAATAAGAAGCGTGAAGAAGCAGGAAAGAGAGTTTACTCTATGTTCGGCGGCTCAGTCGAGTTCAGAAAGAGAGCGTTGCCGTTTCTCAGAAAAATAGGGGCAAGACTTGAGAATAAAGACAGCAATGAT
>JBFYLR010000051.1:0-5717 GCA_041305305.1 Nanobdellota archaeon | reverse complement strand
ATATATTCTCAAACTCGACTTTTTAGACAAGATCCCATAGCTCAGTTGGTTTCAGAGCACCGCTCTTATAAGAGCGCATCCCGTTAGGGGTGTGTTTTCGTCCTAAGAACTTCGGTTCTTTAGGCTAAGAAAGGCGGGGGTCCGGGGTTCGAATCCCCGTGGGATCATTCTGCTCGCCGCAGAATCAGGGTCCGCAGTGTAAACGAGGAACCCTGAGGCAAGAGCGAGTCAGAATTAATAGTATTAAAGCAAGAGAAAGTCAAAGAGAATAGTATTCTTATTCTAAGGCAAGAGCAAATCACTTCCCATTTACAGCAAACTCTCTCACTCTCTTCACAAATTCAGGGAATTGCGAGAACCTGAAAATGCCTTTAGCTTCTTCATCCTCAATAGGCTTCAAATTCCATGGGGTGCCTTCGTGTGAATAAAGGCAGGATAATCTTCCTGGAACTGCGCAGTCTGCGACATAGTCTCTGCTGTCATCTCCGAAAACATCTATTCTTTGCGCCTCGCAAATCTCTTTCTTTGTCATTCCGCCTCGAAGAGCATGAATATTATATGAAAAGAAAATATCTTTGAATATCCCTTGAAAATGCTTGTCAAATTGCCTAAATGTGACTTCTCTCGCAAAATCAGGCCTTGAAGTTATCACAAATAATTCATGCCCGTCTGCCTTCAACTCTCGCATTGCAAGAACTGCTCCAGGAATGGGTTCTGTCTCCATAAACATTGGGTGCGTGTAATATTCGTCAATAAGTCCCCTTGACTCATCTCTAGTTACCCCAAGTACTTTCCAGAAATCATAGGTTGTAACATCTCTCCTTTTTACAGAATGCCCATAAATCTTCTTGCAGAATTCGTAGAATCCATCTGTGAATTCAAGCATAAAATCATCTGCATCTGCACCAATTTTTAATTTTCGCATTCATCTCCTATCTAAAATCTCTTTAAAAGAATATCTGCCCTGAAAAGAATATATCTCCGATTATCTGTTTTCATGTTTTTATCGGAATAAACGGAAGACTCTAAGAATTTGTACTCGGATTGTTCACTCCCTGTTTAAGGAAATCCTATCTTCATAGTTATCACAAGCCTATGAAATATATAAATGTTGTTTCCTACTGAATAGTACTTAAAACAAGCTTATTTTTTGCATATTGCAAGGGCGTATGAGCCGTCCTCGGATGTGTAGATCTCAACCTCGCCGAAATACATAGTCAGATATCCCAAGAAGTCTTCTCTTTCGTAATGGTATGTCATTGCAACGATTATCTGGTCTCCCTTGCTAAAATGCACTTTCTTGTTCTGGAAGTTGATTGTTCTGTCTTTCTTCAATGTATAGAAGAATTCTATTCTTGAATTCTTGAATCTTGCATTATATTCTATTTCGTTCCTTTCAAATCCGAGCTGCATAGGAATATATCCTAGGAACTTGTCAAATCCTTTATTCTCCCTGCATGCCTTGACTAAATCCTCTTCCATTCTCTCATTATTCAGTCCGTTTCCAATAAGAAGGACATCTCCTTCCTTCATTGCGCTCCTTACTTCATATAGCAATTCATGAATCTCAAAATTGCCGAGTGTGTTTCCAAGAAGAAGGAAGAAGTTCGTCTTGTAATCTCCTCTTCTCAACAGGGGTATGACATTCTCAAGATTCTCAAAGTCAGATATATTCCACTGAACTTTTACAACTTCTGCCAAATTCAATTTTGCAACATTATCTATCGCATGCTCCACCATGTGACTGCTTATGTCAATCGGGCAATATCTTATCTTCTTTACCCTGCTTTTCAAATTCTCTATAAACAGCGCCGCTTTCTTTCCGTTGCCGCATCCAAGGTCAATTATGTTTACTGGCTCTTTTCCTACTTCGTCAAGAACCTCTTTCATATGATTATTAATTAAAGTAAGCTCCTTTGACAATGACATTGCTCTCGTCCCTTTCTCTCCTTTTGTTGTCTTTTCCATCGCCTTCTCTTCTTCTTCAGACAAGTCAAGATATGCCTGAGCCTGCTCAGGAGTTAGATACCATAATTTTGAGTCAGCGATGTTCCAGACTCTTGTCCTTCCGTCCAAAGAGTATCCTCTCTTAAGAAGTTCCTTGAAGATGAGGTCATTGAATTCCATCTTATACAAGAAATGCCTTTGGGGTTTTTATGTCTTTCCTTTGTTTATCCCTATGCACTGATAACAACATTTAAAAGTGATTTTCATTTCTCAGAAATAGGCTCCCGTAGTCTAGTGGTCAAGGACGAGGCCCTTTCGCGGCCTAAACCCGGGTTCAAATCCCGGCAGGAGCATTTAAGGGACTTAAAAGTCCCTTCATAAATTTCTTTTTGGATTTGAAACCGGAGGGTTCACATCACTTCAACTTGTGAAAGTTGGAGTTGTCCACGGAACTTGTTCTGTGGCACCGGCAGGAGCATCTTCGTTCACCGAAGGATTGAAGCCCGCAATCCTCAGATGAGGAGCTTCAAGACGAGAGTGAATCGAAGAGAGTAGTATTGAAATTCTTTCAGACCTCAATTGAGAAACCCTTAAATATTCCAAATCCCAATAACTCTTATGGCAAATTGGCTTGATTCAAAAACGCAGGGAATAATTCTCCTTGTTCTTGCAGTTCTTTTGTGGGCTCCATTGCCTAACATTCTGCCCTGGAGCACAATCGCCGCAGTTCTCCTTGTGGGTTTGGGAATTTATAATTTGATAAAAGGCAGTTAATTTACTTTTTACTCTTTCAGAACTTCCTGCGGAACTTCAAACTCTTCATCAATCAAATCTTCTTTCATCTCCTTTTCAATCTCATCCTCCTCTCTTTTATCCTCATCCTCCTCATCTAATTTTTCTTCCTCTCCTCCGCTCTCTTCAGTAGTTTCATCTTCATGTTTTATCTTCCCGTCATCTTCATTCTCATATTCCTCTTCATCTCCAAGTTCAATCTCCTCAATAATGTCAAGAATTTTGTTTACCTTTGCCCCGAGCTCATCAAGTCGCTCATTAATTTTTCTCAACTGCTCGTTTGTCGCCTCATCTGTCATAAATAAATCAAAGAGAAGGGACTTTTAAATTCTTTCAGAATTGCCTGGTACACATTGATTATCAAATAGTGTCTGCGACAGCCGCGCTCATTGATGCGGGGAGAGAGACAATTATTGTTCTCTTCAGTGCAAGAAGAAAGTCAATATTCCAGGGAGCCCTCTGGATGATTGTAAGAATGAGGGCGACAACAAGAAACGAGAACAAATAAGTTGCAAGGACTCTCGCTCCGAATGAGAATGAATGCTCCTTTAGCCTATGCTTGTAATAGTGATAATAGACGAATGAGCCCATAAAGAACAATGCCATTGCCATAAGTGCAAAAATATTCAGCATAGGGAGGCTTTCTCCAAGACCCCATGTTTCTTCCGTGAATCCTACCGGAACTGCAAGAATAGTTGCTCCTATAATTATCTGAAGCATGTCTCTTGACCTGAAAGCAGGGGAGACTTTCTTATGAAGCTCACGCACCTCTTTTGTAATTTTGTTGTTATTGAACATCTTTCTGCGCCATCATTTTATACCTTATATAGCTCATTGTCAATTATAAACTTTATTATCTACATTAAATAGGGATTTGTTCTCTCAATAATCTCTTCTCTCTTCAAGCGCCATATTTATCAAATCTATAACTTTCTGCAAAACATATTCGTCATAAGCCTCTTTTGTCTCAGGAGGCAGTCCCCTCACAAATATCCTTGCTTCATTTTCGTCCATTCTTCCCACACTCTTCCAAATCTCCTCAAGTTTCACGGCAGTTATTTCTTCAAGCGCAGTCATTATTTAATATGGTAATCCTCCCATTCCCTCATATACTCTTCATTTAACTTAAGATTATCAACCATCTCCTTCTTCTGAGCCCAATTCCTCCAGAGAGAGCCGAATATCATCCCTATCCCTATTCCAGAAAGATGGGCGATATGCCCGGTTGTGTTCGGATAGAAAAGCCCGAGAACTCCTCCTGCAACCCAGACGAGCCCCGCAAGCATCATTGGCATTGGCAGTCCTGAAACCCAGATAGTCATCATAGGGCGGATGATAATCAATGCTCCGAGTATGCCATAAATTGCTCCTGATGCCCCCAGTGAAGATGGATAAAACCAGACTGCAATCATATTTGCAATAATTCCCGAGACAAAAAACACAAGAAGGAACTTCCTGCTTCCTATAAAACCTTCAAGAATTGTCCCAAATAGTGCAAGGGCGAATAAGTTGCTTATTAGATGCCCCATTCCGCCATGCAGGAATATCGCACTAACAAGGCGCCATACCTCTGCCCCTTTTGCCTGCTCAAGAATAAACAAATCCGTGAATCCGGATATAAAATACTGCATTGCAAACGTAACGATGCATATTAACGAGAGCCATAATGCATAATATCTTATTCTCATAATGTCCGTTATCCAATAACCTTTTTATACTATCCGCCATAATGTTTTATATGGCGGTTGTAGTTTAATGGTAGAATGTCGGCTTGTGGCGCCGAAGACGGGTGTTCGATTCACCTCTTCCGCTTTCTCGAACACCCGTAGGGTGTTTGATTTCCCCGTAGAGAGCTATGGGCGAACGAGGGCACCGCGGAACGGATTTCTGCGAGTGACCTCTTCCGCTTTCTATCCGAGACATAATGGACTTAAATAAAATCAAAGAGATATTGGACGAAGAGTTTGACATCTCCAACGTAAAAGATGACTGGAGCTGGATGTTTGACAGGCTGTTCGTTAAGAAATCTCTTCCTTCTTTCAGAGAGCCAATGCGCAATACCGGATTAATGATAAAAAATTCTGACGAAGTAAACAAAATCTACACTGCATTTTCTCCAAGCAGGTATGTTCTTGAAGCAATAAGGATGAAAGGAATTGTAAACAGCCTATTGATAGTAAAGCATCCGTTTGACTGGGATGGAAGAAGAAATGGGAAAGGATTCATCAATTTCAGCGAGAGAGATTATGATTTAATGGAAGGAATGGGGATATCAATATACTCTCTTCACACTCCAATGGATAAAAATAGAAACGGCTCAATTGTTTCAACTGCATATGCCTTCGCAAAGGTGATAAAACTTAAGGTTCAGGAAGAATTTGCCGCAGAATCAGAAAAGAACCCAAATCTTCTTCTTGGATTGATTGGAAAAATGCCAGAAAACAAGATTAGTGCATTAACAAAAAGACTAAGCTCTATTTTAGGGTATAAAGTGAAGTTGATGAAATCTGATGAGAAAGTAGGCACTGTTGCAGTCGTTACAGGCGGAGGGTTTATTCCGGATATAGTTAAACAAGCCAAAGAATTGGGGGCAACAACGTACGTTACTGGAATTATAACTCCAAATGCCTCGGAATACAGCAGGAATAACTACAAAAAATCATTATCAGATATACATAAGCTCGGATTGAACATAATAGGATGTTCTCACTATTTAACCGAGAAGTGGGCAATGGAATTCTCAATACCTTATTTCTCAGGAATATGCAAGGCAGAGTTTATTGAAGACAAAGAAGCGCTTAACCTTCTCGAGTGAACATGCAAAATTATAAATATCTCCTCTGCTTAAATAAAGTATGAACGGACTTTACCTCCTTGTGGATTTGGTATTCTTTGCTCTTTTAATAGCTCTTATTTGGGCGTTTGTAAAGTTTATTGTAGAATAAGGGATAGAAAAAATTAAAAACCCTATAAAAATA
>JBFYLR010000050.1:0-4532 GCA_041305305.1 Nanobdellota archaeon | reverse complement strand
GGGAGATACATTATCACCAATGGGATTGAAGTATGTTCCAGACACAACAAGACCACCTGCACTTGGAGCAAAGATCGTTAGAGTTGGAGAAAATCCATGCCTTCAGGCATTTACTGCGTTGAAATTTGGAATAGTGACGGATGAACCTGCGCAGTGCAAGGTAAGCCTTAATCATACAAAGAACATAAGCGATATGGAGTATGATTTCGGGGAAACCAATTTGTTCCTTTATAATCACACACAGATAATGAAACTTCCAGGACCTTACATATTCAGCGAGGCAAATGGGACTGCAGGAACATCCGGCTCTCCATTGTTCAGAAACGACGGAACAACCACATTATTTGTAAGATGCCAGGATGCAAATGGAAACCAGAATGTAGATGAATTTGCTATAACATTCTGCGTTGACAAGTCTCCGGACACAACACCTCCTCTGATAGAGTCAACTTCAATACCTACAAACAGCCCCGTACAGCACAACATTGAAAGCACGCCAATACAACTTTATGTAAACGAGCCTGCTGAATGCAGATGGAGCATACAGAGCAAAGCATTTGATGATTTGGAGAACAGCATGGAATGCGAGACAGACCCTACACAAATAAACGCGATATTGGCATATACCTGCACTGGAAACCTTACCGGAATAAAGGATAATGAACTAAACAAATATTATTTCAGGTGCAAGGACCAGCCTGACGCAGAATCAAGCGTGAGAAATGTAATGACTCAGAGCTATGAAGTAATATTGAAAGGAACTCAGCCATTGAACATAATAAGATTTGGTCCAAATGAGACAGTATATGGAAGCACTGATTTCGTTGAAGTTGAATTAACATTAGAAACAGACGATGGTTCGGAAGAAGGGACCGCATTGTGCATGATATCAGAAACAGGCAATAATGACAGCTACACAGCAATGTTTGAGACGAACAGTTTCATCCACAAGCAGACATTGCAATTGACTGGAGGAGATTATACTTATCACTTCAAGTGCGTCGACTTGGGAGGAAATGCAGATTATGCCCAGACAACATTCAAAGTCATATCTGACAAAGAAGCTCCAAATGTTGCAAGAATATACAATGAAGAAGGAATGGGGCTGAAGGTAGTTACAAATGAAGATGCAGAGTGCGTCTATTCACTTACAACATGCAATTATGTATTTGATGATGCAAAAGCAGCTGGATTGAAGCTCGTTTATGCAAGCGAGAGCAACAAGAAGAGCAGTTATGCAGAATGGAAGCCAAATACGGTTTATTACATAAAGTGCAGAGACTTCTTCGGGAATGAGCCTAATCCAAATGAGTGCTCAGTAATTGCAGGAATAATACCTCAGATTACGAATAGGTGATTGTAGATTTATTCAAAGAACTGCCCGAAGCGTTTTCCTTCTGTTCTTGCTGTTTCAAGAGAGACTGCCCAGGCTTTGCCTGTGTCTTTCAGCTGGTGAGGCGTTATGAAGAACCATCCTTCCCTGTTGAATCTTAATGCAATTACTGGATTCAATCCTATTATCTGGGAGAAGAGAACGAAATCGTTTATCTGCTCTTTTGTAATGTAGATAGAAGTTTTCTTTGAAGATTTAGCTTCTATTACGCACCCTCTTTTTCCTATTTTCGCTGCGAATAAGTCGCATGGAGAGTTGTCATTTACCCCGCTTCCGGCGACCCGAGCCGCCCTCCACCCATTTTCAGTAAGAATATCCAATAATTCCCTCTCTGCTTTAGAACCTTTTGCTTTATTTGACATATTTCAACCTCTTTTGATGTTTTTATCTGCAAATCAGAATATTTAAACATTGATGAACTAAAATAAAAAACAAGGTAAAAATAAAAAATAAAAATTCCTGTTTTTATTCTGATTTGTTCCCGCTTCCAGATCCAGAAGAACCGGATTCTCCGTTTCCTGAGTCAGATGTTTCATTCTCAGATTCATCTTCTGCATCATCTTCGGAATTAAGCCTTTGCTGGACTTCTGAGCGGACAGTTTCCCTTATTTCTTCCCGAGTTTCCTCAGAAAGATTGTTCCAGATTTTCTGCCTCATCTCAACCCTCTCAGCTATGCGCTCCCTGTGCTGTTCTCTCACCTGAGAGACAAGATTCCTGACTGCAGGAAGATTCTGAGCGTCTTCAATCTCTTCGATTGCAGATTCAACTTCTTCTTCAGTCATGTTTGCAACAGCCCTCATCTTTGTTTTGAGCTTCTCTTTCTTGTCAGCCTCAAGCTCTTTTAACTTTTCAGCGTTAGCCTGGACTTTCTCAAGATTTGCTTCTATTCTTTCTCTCTGCGCGTCAGTAAGATTCTCGGATGCCAGAATTTCACCAAGCTTTGATATTCTTGCCTCGTGAACTTCTATCGCTCTTTCCAATCCTACAAGCTTTGCAGCTGCGAGTCTTGCACTTTCATTGTCGGAAGCGCCGTCAATGGCGTTAACTCTTGTTTTAACCCTCTCAATCACTCTCTCGTGGGCTTCAAGAGCTTTCTCCATTGCTTTCTCGTTTCCGTTCTTAGCGGCAACTCTTGCCTGTATAAGCCTCAGCTTTGCGAGTTTAAGCTCCTGCATTGCTTTCTTTTCATTGTTGAAAGTAAATGCCAGCTTTGCTCTCTCCCAGCCTATTCTCATACCGCTGACTGACTCATTAAAGCCGTCATTTATCTCGGCAATTGTCTCCTCATCAACGGATGTTGTATCCTCAAGTTCCACTTCCGGAGCCGGTGCAATAACCATATCTTCCGGAGTCTCATTTGTTTCAACCAGGGTTTCATCCTCAGCCATAACAAAAGGCATTGCGAAAAGACTTGCGATTAAAACAAGCCCTAATAGTAAATTTATTGTTTTCATTTTCATATACCTCCTTTCATTTATGTGAGCATCAGATTTCATTTTAGCAAAAGCGCATCAGTATTTAGTTTAGCGGGCTTTGCTGTTTTTTCCCCGAATAGATATTCCAGTTTATCCAGAGCTTCGCGCTGGTGATTTTCCGCGAGAACATGCTCCGAGGCATCAGGAGCTTTGTCCAATATTCCGTTTTTGCTCTCCAGTTTAAACCTGTCCTCAATTGAGGACCCTCTTACTGGAGCAACCATATCCGGGCAGCCGTTTTTCTTTATAACCATCTTCATGCTGGACTTATTTAATTCATTATATTTGCTCATGAAATCTTCAAGATGATTTCTGTATATGTTGCGCCCGCCAACATTGTAACTTACAGTAAGATGATTTAGCTGTGTGCTGAAAACCGAGTCGAGGTTTATGCCTCTTCCTTTAAGTTCGTCCTTTTTCTTTGCATATTTTTCTGCGAGCTCTTCCAATCTAAGGCTTTCTGACTTGCCTGTTTCTGCGAATCTTGCATTGGCCATTCCAGCCCGGTAGGCTATTTTTGCCATTAGGTCCGCGGCAACATCATCAGCGCTGTTTAACTGGTATCTTCCATAAGTTGAGAGTTCTTCTGCCCTATTGCGCCTGAAACGATTAAGTTCAATCAATTTATTTCTTAAATCTTCATCCTCCGAGGCATATTCGCTCAGAAGGGCATTCAAATTCATTCTTTCATCCCTTTCGAGAGATTTTGTAAGTAGCCTGTAGAGTCTTGCACTAGTATTATAGTTAAGACTATCAGGATTCTCAACAAGTGTAAGAGAGTTATGTATTATGTTTGCTATCTTTCTCACAGAGAGCCCATTAAGCCTGCTTATTGGCCTGTTCAGGACTGCTTCCTTGTATATTGCTGCTCCTGTTTTTTGGATGGGCGCAGCAGTCAGTGTTTCTGTCATGCAAATCAGAGGAAAAACGCCTATTTAATAAATCCTTGAAACAACGTGAAACAACAATGGAACAAGGTGAAATACGCAAATAGCGCTTAAAATTTTAAGGCTTATTTCAGCCTTATCTTGTTAGTGTTTCCAAAAGGTATCTTTTCAACCAGATTTCTTGATTCAAGGTTTCGGATAACCCTGCTTAATTTTGCTTTTGAGAAGTTGGCTTTTAGCTGGACTTCTTTCTGCCACATTTCCCCTCTGTCTGCCTGCTTGAGTATGTGAATAACCGCCTTTTCGCTTTCTATAAGATATCTGTCTATCTCTTCTTTTGCCTTTGAATATTTTTTATTGAGGAATCTGCTTATTACCTTATCATATGCAAAGTATATTATAAATCCTGCAACAATCACAATTAAAATCCAACTGAGCCAGACAAAGAAACTATTCTTTTCCGCCTTTATTGGAACAAAGACAGGCATGTCCTCCCCAGATTTTACATTGTTCAAATTCCAAGAGACGAATATCTGGCTTCCATCTGTTTCAACAGAGGAAGGTTTTGGAAATATGGAGTCCCTTTCTGTAAAGTAACCTTCTTTGAAAATTAGTTTTACACTGACTGAATCTGCGGGAAAGCTGAATTTAAGGTTATCAACAAAATAATATCCTTCATTCGATTTTTCAAGCGGTTCAAGTGTGAGGTAACTTAGATTTATTGATTTGCCAGTCAGGGTAATAGAATCTCCTTCTCTCTGATAGGCAATGTTTGA
>JBFYLR010000049.1:0-15531 GCA_041305305.1 Nanobdellota archaeon | reverse complement strand
GTGTGCTCTTCCGATCTAGATAAATATGTCTGGATAACCTGCTATGGTCCGGCAATTTCAAGAATATTTGCAAGCGTCATGATTGTGCACGGGGACGATAAAGGACTAAGATTCCCCTGGGCAATTGCGCCTTTGAATGTTGCAATTGTTCCAGTTGTTGATGATGCAAAAGTCTTAAAGAAAGCAGAAGAAGTAAGAAAGGAAATTGAAAAGTTTGCTTCTGTGGAAGTTGATAGGGGCGAGAAGAGCGCCGGGGAGAAATTTAATTTCTGGGAGATGAAGGGAGTGCCAGTAAGAATAGATATTGGATTGAAGGATTTGGAAGCAAAGAAATTAACTGTGTTCAGAAGAGATTTGGGAAGCAAAGAATCAATTCCTGAGAAAGATTTGATGAAGTATATTCAAAAAGTTGCTTCTGAGTCTGGCGCCAACCTTGCAAAACAGGCAGACAAACTGTTTGAAGGAAGAATAAAGGATGTTAAGACTAAAGAGGAATTGAAGAAAGCAATTGAATCGGGATTTATTGCAAGAGGAGGGTTCTGCTCTGTTGAAATGGACGGCGCAAAGTGCGCAGAGATTGTTGAAAAAGAGGTTGGAGCTACAGTAAGAGGAACTAAGCTTGAAAAAGAAAAGGCTTCAGGCAAATGCGTAGTGTGCGGAAAACCTGCAAAAGCAATAGTTTACATCGCGAGACAGTATTAATTTTTCTAGTAATGTTATTTAGATGTCTTCTGCTCTTTTGAGTAAGCTGTGATTGCTCTGTTCAAATCTGCAAGATAATGATACAATCCTGCTTTTATGTCTTCCATTTCAGGGGTTGTTGACTGCTCAAACGCAGCATAGGCATTAAGTGGAATCATTAATTTTCTCTCTGCCTCTGGCTTATTTACCAGTGCATCCTGAGGTGTTACTCTATCTGCCATTATTTCCTCTTAGACTGGTTTGAGCTATAGGCTCCAGTCCGCATATTATACTCAAAGCTTATCTGAGCATGAGTTGAATCTGTTCTTCCAAAGATGTCATAACCTGCATTCTTGAGAATCTGGTCTGCATGCTTTGAGAGTTCAAACTGATTAGGCTGGTTCATCCCATTTGCATTTATTGGTTGATTTGTCATGATTTCTATAAGCGTAAGAACTATATAAATCTTGCTATTTGTAACTACTATTAAGTAACATTAAATACAGGTTATGATGCCTTGCTAGGGCATTTTTGCCCAGGGGATGCAGGAAAATTGAAGTTTTATAAATGCCTATTTGCTTGAAAGGACATGAAAACCAACGATAAGACAAGCAATGAGAAGGGCAGGATAAGACAGCCAATAGTAACTGTATGCGGGCATGTTGACCATGGAAAAACAAGCATACTTGACTGCTTCAGAGGCAGCTGTGTTCAGGAAGGAGAGGCGGGAGGTATAACTCAGAAGATTTCATTCACCAAATATCCTCTTGAAAAAGTAAAATCTACCTGCCCTATGATTGAAAAAAGCAAAATAAAGATAGATATTCCGGGCTTCCTCTTTATAGATACGCCTGGGCATGCGGCATTTACGAATCTTAGGAGAAGAGGAGGAGCTCTTGCCGATTTAGCCATACTTGTGGTATCAATAAAGGAAGGAATAAAGCCTCAAACTGCTGAAGTTATCCAGATTTTGAAGGCAAACAAGGTGCCATTTCTTATTGCTCTAAATAAAGTTGACACAATCTCAGGATGGACAAAGAAGGACAGCATAAAAGAATCTATAGAAAGTCTCGCAATCAATGCAAAAGATGAATTTGAAGAGGCATTGCTTACTTTCCAAGGAAGCCTTAAGGAGCATGGATTTGATTCCGATATGTTTTACAACATAAATGATTTTTCAAAGCAGATTGCAATCGTTCCAACTTCTGCGAGAACCAAAGAAGGAATATCTGAACTATTATTTGTGCTTTGCGGGTTATCACAAAGATACCTCAGAGAGAAGCTTAAAATATCAAAGGAAGCGAAGGGAGTTATTCTTGAGATAAAGAAAGAAAAGGGAAAAGACAGCATAGAAGCAATACTCTATGACGGAGAACTCAATGAAGGAGATGAAATTGCAATTGCGAGCCTCTCAGGCGAACCGGTAGTTACAAAGATAAGAGCTATCGAAGAAATTATGCCTTTATGCTACAAATACAAATCTGTTCCAAGCGCCCTCGCCGCAACAGGAGTAAGATTAATACTTGCAAACAAGGAAGATGTTCTTTCTGGAATGCCTTTCCAGAAAATAGATAATAATCTTGAAAAAATAAAATCAGAGTTCAAGAAAGAAGTTTCCGGGATAGTAAAGACAGAAAAGCAGGGAATAATTATAAAGGCAGACTCTCTCGGCAGCCTAGAGGCGCTGATATTCTTATTGAGGCAGGAGAATATTCAGATTCTTAAAGCAGATATAGGGCCGATAGGAAAGAGCGATATTGTAGGCGCGAAGGCGAATCTTGACATAAACCCTCTTGATGCAATAATTGTAGGATTCAATGTAGAACTTGAAGAGGATGTTGAAAAAGGCAATGTAAAGATATTAACAAATGATGTTGTTTATAAATTAATTGAAGACTTGCAGAAATGGAGAAAAGAGAAGAGTGCGGAGATAGAAAAAGAAAAATTAATGGGACTGGCTACCATATGCAAGCTTGAAATTCTGAATCAATATGTGTTCAGGAATTCAAATCCTGCGATATTTGGAGTTAAAGTCCTTGCAGGCAAGGCAAGAACAGGAATACCTTTGATTGACAACAATGGAGAAGAGGTTGCAAGAATAAAGTCACTTCAGCATGATAAGGCGACTGTGAACGAGGCAATGCAGGGGCAGGAAATCGCAATGGCTCTGCCTGGGATAACGTTTGACAGAAGATTGAAAGATATAAAATACTTGTATGCAAATCTTTCTGAGAAGCAATTCAGGGCCTTTAAGGACAATAAAGAGCTGTTGTCTGCAGATGAAATGAGAGTTCTTGGAGAAATTGCAGACATAAAGAGAAAGAAAGAAGTAAGCTGGGGAAAATAGAGAATTTAGTGTAACTTCTTAGTGGTTATAAAAGAAAGATTTATAACATTGGAATTTCTTGCCAAGAGATGATAGAGAATGAACTAAGACTTGAAGAGCTTCTTAGAGAAGAATATAGAACATTTATTGCATTGACGTGGAGCGAGGCAGATGAATCTAGAAGAACTTTGATTGGACAGCTTGAGAGAGTAAAAAGAAGGATACATAATTTGAAAGACGGATTGCATATCCGAAAGAGCCATATGATGAGAGTCAGTATAGATGGATTGCCGAGCAAATATAGCAGGCATATAAGAACAGAGATAGCTGCTCCATTTGAATCTCTCATAATACCTGCGTCATACGAGGAATTCTTCGGTAATTTTGCAAAGATGGCATACAATTGTATATATTGCAGGAATCTTGACAGAAATCCTAGGAGATTAGGAAGAATGAATTACAAATGCAGGGAGAGCGGGAAAAGCTGCTTTGATGTTCTGCCTTCCTCAGATAGACTATGCACAAGATTTTCGGGCATTGAAATAAGTATAGATCCTCCGGAAAGAGCGATATTTTACCCCCAGCTTGAGAGAGCAAAGGAGATTTTTGGAGATATTAAAAAAGCAGAGGAGGAGAGGGCAAAATGCCAGTGATAAATAAACTGCTCCTATTATTGCACGGGCGCTATTCGGATGAAGCAAGAAGCAGGGTTAAAAGGAGATTAATTTCATGCACGAATGCGAGCAGTGAAGAAATCGAAGGGCTCAAATATGAGGCTAGGGAGATAGAAGCAGATATATATCTTTTAGTCAGGGCGCTCGAGCCATGCATAGGGAGCCTGAATATACAGAGCGTAAGGCTATGCGCTTACAATGATACCGTCAAATCTGCAGATAAAACAGATGCACCAATAATTTCTTCATTAAGGGATGAAGTAAAATTAGAGGCAATTGCACAGATGGGGAATAAACTGCCCAGAAATTTCAGATTTGGGCAGCAATTTGCTGAACCTTTTAGAATCAAAGTCTACAAATACTCCCACCATTAACTCTTATCGACTTTGAATTTGAATTTCCTCTGCTCAATTCTTTTTACTTTCTTTGGTTTAAGTTCAATGTATTTTGGAGCGTAAGATGATGAAACCACAATTGGCTCTGGGCCGAAAGGAAGCTCTCCTTGCCCAGACAACTGAACGGCAAAATCATATTTTGCAGGGCCCTCTCTTAGGAATCTGTTGTAATCTTCATCCCAGTCAAAAGCATGAGCTGGCTGAATCTTTCCTTCCAAATCTATTCTTGGACCGCCATGGCTGTGAGAATACTCCTCGCATGGGGCCCTATAGTCACACATGCCGCAATGAAAGCCATAGAAAGGAGTAAATCTTCTGTTAAGAATTCCAAAAGAGACGTCATCAAGCAAACTTCTAACATAATCAAAATCTCTCTCGCTTCTGTATGTTGGAACAATCTTCTCGTCCCTCATATGATAATACAAGATTGCATCTTCCTGCGTTATTTCGTCAGGAATCTTGCCTTTCAGTCTTCCCTCTTTGATTAATTGTCTGAATGCGAGACTGTAAAGAGAGAATTGAGGATGGCGATGAATGCTGAATGCTTTCTTTTCAGGGTCTCCCTTGTCAGTTTTGTAATCTCCTATTGTGCATCTCCATCTTCCGCTTTCATCTTTGAAGACATCAACTCTGTCAAATATTACAATTGCATTATGTTTCTTTTTTATACCATGGGAATCAGGGTGCCCTTCAATATCAAGAGTAAATCTCTCTTCTCTTATTGCCGGAACGGGCTTTTTTATGTAAGCTTCATAAAAGTTCCTCAGCATCCTCTTGCCCATCGCTTTATAGCCCCAGAATACATCTGCAGGAGTTATTTTTCTCCCATTTTCATTTATTGGGTTGCCAAACATGTCCGCTATTCTTGTATTGTCACCGACATAAATTTTAATGTGATTTCCAAGCTTCAGAATTATGGGTTTTCCGTCTTTGCCTATGACGGGATTTCCTTCTCTGTCAATAGAAGGATAGTCTGTAACAACAAGATTTTCACGAGATTTTCCTCTTAAGTCTTCTCCTGAGCAGCATCTATGCCATCTATATCCAAATGTCTTGGTAAAACTCTCTGCATCTTTGTAATTCTTCTCATACATGCTGTCAAGCATCGAGTGAATTATCTTTCCAAATGAGAGATTTATCCCATTGATGACCTGAACATGCTGTTCGTATTTTAGAAAATAGGCAAGCGGGCATCCTTTGTACATCGTTATCTTGCTTGCGCTGTGCCTAAGACGCTTTACCTCTTTAAAACGAGCCATTTCATTCTTACCCTCATCAGCTTTTAAACTATTGTTGTATAGAAAAGTGTATTTTGTATAGACATATCAAAGAATATTTAAACTGCTCTAATGCAATAGGCAAATGAAATACGATTCTATTGGAGAATATGTCAATAATTTCAGGCATCTGTGCCTTAAGGAATTCATGCGGAGGATAAGAGTAACTAAACTGGAGGGGAGAGTTAAAGAAAGCCCTGCATGGGAAAAACAACTTGAGAAAGACAGGGAGCTTCTAGGAAGAGCAGAGAGCGAGATAGCCGCATATAGTCTGCCTCAGCAAATAAAGGAAGTCATACACTTATCCGCGTACAGAAAGCATGTTGCAATTATGAAAGAGATTATATCTGAAAGAGAGATATTCGGGGACTGCCTTTATTGTGAAAGAGCAGACTTAAGTGAGAAGAGACAAGGAATGTATTGCCTAGAATTCAAAAGGGACTGTTTTGAGATGGAGAAAGAGAAGAGGATGCCATGCATCAAATTCAGCAGAATAGATCCTTCAAAGGCGGATGAAGTCAGAAGAAAGCTGATGAGATTCGAAGAGTCAGGGGACGAAGAGAGCCTTAAAGTTGCAAGAGTTCTTCTTGAAAGAGCTGAGGCAGAGTTCAGCGCAAAATACAAGCAAAGACGGGGAGTAAAAACCCGCCTGCCTCCTTATCAGGGCAGATAATAACGTTTAAATATGCCCTATTTTTCACTCAATTATGCCATTAAAGCTAAACATATCTGAGAAAGGAAAAGCCTGGAAACTTGAAATTCCAGAAGAGGTTTTGTCCGGGAAATCAGTGGGAGATAAAATTGAAGGGAAGGAGTTGAAGCAGGAGCTGGAAGGATATGAGCTTGAAATAACTGGGGGAAGCGATATTGCTGGATTCCCTCTCTCAAAAGATGTTGAAGGATTGGGATTGAAAGCAGTTATGCTTAAGAAAGGATGGGGAATGAGGGATTCTACTGAGGGAATAAGAAAAAGAAAGACCCTGAGGGGAAAGGTTATTTCTGGAACGACTTCTCAGGTTAACATCAAAGTTTTGAAAGCAGGAAGCAGGAAGCTTGAAGAAGTTTTTCCTGAGCAGGTAAAGAAAGAGGAGCCTAAGCAGGAAGCAAAACCTGAAGCTCCAGCAGCATAAAAATAAATATAAGTAATGTAAAAGAGGAAATATAGATGAGCATATTAACTGCAGTATTGTCGCCGGACTTTTTGATAAATAATATCCCTCTAATAGCCTTCATTGTGAGCGTGATGATTCTCGTGTTATTTGACGAATTTGTGATGAGCAGAATTATATTCCCCATAACAGATTACATAAAGTATATTCTCGCTAAATTTATTGACTTCTTCTATCAAAAGAAGGAGATAAAGGCAAAATGGGCGCATTTTATAAAGAGATATTTTTCTGAGATTGTTGCGACTATGCTTTTTATCGCGTATTGTTACATAGGCTATGCGATTCTTGGGGAATACGTAATCGCCCCTATACTGACAAGGTGGCAGGCAATAATACTTCCAGTCATAATCCTTCTTTTTGTACTTGCTAATTACATGATAAACAGCCCTAAGATGAGGAGAAGGCTATTTGGGATAGGCATTTATAATCCTGAGAGAAAAAAGAAGAGATAGCTTTAAAAATGAATTTCTCGAAATGATATTATGATAATTGAAGCATCAAGCCAAAGAAAAGAGGGGATTGAATACGGCAGTACAAGAAGAGTGGTATCTGACCGCGATGAGATTAGAAACGAAATGGACAGGAGAGTGATAAGTACCGCAAATAGAGTATGCTCCGACCCAAAGTTGCTTGAAGACTATCATACTTTATTAGATGAGAGCACGCTTACAGGACAGGCTGAAAGCGAGCATATAGACTTTGAGTCAATGTGCCAAGATTTGGAGATTGCTCCTCGGGCTTCATCTTACCAACCTACTTTTGGGAGATATTCTGAAAGAATGAGGGCGCTTGAACAAGTACGGGCCCCTCCTGCAAGAGAGCAACCGAGGGAATCTGCTCTAAGTTCTGCGCTCAGGGCGCTGGAAAGAGAAGTCTGCGGGCAAAGAGAATAATTATGATTAAGTTTCAATTTTAAACTAACTTTATCTTCGATTATTAACTTGAAAGTGATAAGAAATACTTAAATATCCGTCGATATATAGGTTTTTGTCGGTTGCCCTGGAAAGGGTGCGACTACAGCAGCCTCTGTTAGGTGCTCAGCTATTAATGAGGAGACAGGACTATAACTCTCTTCACGAAACCTGCGCCTTTTAAGCTTCGACTGTGGCGCGAATGAGATAACCTTTAAAATGAGGTGAGAGGTTAAGATTGAAATCGTCAATCGTTTAAGGCACTCATTCACCGAGTCCTATTTTTACAATGGCTAAGAAAAAAACTAAAAGAACTCTGAAAGGAAGAAAGGCAAGCAAGGGAAACAAGAAGAACAAGTTGAAGAAGCTTCTCGCTTTCCTTAAGAAGAACAAAAAGTCAAAGAAAAAGAAGAAGAGATAATCTGATTCTATAATTCTAGGGCACTTTAGCTTAAATATTTTTGTGTGTGTAAAAATGCGCTAGAGAGAATTTATAAAGAAAATGGAGTTCTAGTAATCATGGCTCTTTATGGCTATAAAATTGAAAGAGGAAAGAGAGTTATTGTCTGGAATCCCGGAAGGAATAGGGACATTGAGGATTATTCTAACCGAATCGGAGAGTTCACAGCGGATATTGAGAAGAGTATAGCAAAAAACGGGAGGGCAAGAGTTCTTGACATTGGCTGCGGTTATGGCAATGTATTGCTTAGATTGAGAAAGGGTTATGGAGATAAAGTGGAAACTTATGGTATAAATGCTGAATCAAGATGGACACTTAAGCTTATTAGGAAGTTTGGGCTGGCTGCAAAAATCTTTTCTGCAAGGGAGATTGATAAGAACTTGCCAAGGATATACCTCGGAGATGCTGGGCAAAAACTGCCTTATCCCAGCAATTATTTTGACGTGGTCATCAGTGTTGCCAGCATGCAATATGTCAAAGATAAAGCAAAGCTGCTGGAAGAAGTCAATAGAATATTGAGGGCGCGGGGAACTGCTAGAATACAGCATTCATTTGAGAAATTGAAGATGCCCCTAGAATACCAGCAATTATTTGAAATTTGGAAAGAAGGTAAGAGAGTACCTTTTGCAAAATATCTTGGCGATTTCAAAAGCCTCAAGTTTAAGCACACGAGCAGAGACAAGGGAGATTACCTATTGATGAGAAAAGCGCCGAGGTTAGATTTAGGACTAAGGTTAACTCAGACTATTGATTTGAATAAGATAAATCCAAAATGGTGGGGAACCAAAGCAGTTTACGCATTAAGAGATTGAAACCATACCTTTTAAAATCCTGATTATCTCGAATTCTTAATGGATAAAGAAATACCAACAATAAACATAGGAATGGTAGGGCATATTGACCACGGCAAGACCACTTTGCTGCAGAAGCTCAGCGGGAAGTGGGCGTCGCAGCATTCTGAGGAATTGAAGAGAGGCATTTCAATAAAATTAGGGTATGCAGACATTATTATTTATGAAGATAAAAACGGATTTAACAGAGATAAAAAGGGAGAGGCAGTAAGGCATGTTTCTTTTGTTGATGCTCCTGGACATGAGATGCTTATGGCTACAATGTTATCCGGCGCCGCAATGATGGACGGAGCAATTCTTGTTGTTGCGGCAAATGAAGGCATAAAACCTCAGACTATTGAACATCTTGCGGCATTGCAGGCTAAAAAGGTAAAGAATTTAATTGTAGTTCAGAATAAGATTGACTTAGTTGACAAGGAGCAGGCAAAGAAAAATTACAGCGCGATTAAAGAGCTTCTGAAAGGAAAATATGACAACGCGCCGATAATTCCGGTGTCGGCATTGCAGGAGATAAACCTCAATAAGATATATGAAGCAATTGCAAAGATAACTATTCCTGAGAGAAATGAAAATGCTGCTCCGGTTTTTATTATTGCAAGAAGTTTTGACATAAATAAGCCTGGAGCAAAACCAGAAGAACTGCATGGGACTGTTCTTGGAGGAGCATTAAAGCAGGGAAAGCTTAAAATTGGAGACGAGATTGAAATAAAACCGGGAAGAATTTCAAAGGAAGCGAACCAGATTCATTATAACACCATAAAGACAAAGATTGTAAAATTATTTAGAGGCTCTAAGGAAGTCAAAGAGCTTACTCCTGGAGGGAGCATGTCCATAGAAACAGAACTTGATATGGCGCTTGGAAAGAATGACGCGCTTGCAGGCAATGTGCTTTCAACTGCGGGAAATCTGCCCGAATTGGCTTTAACCGTAAACATAAAGCACAGCTTATTCCCAGAAGTATTTGGAGTCGGAGGGCACATGAAGGTTGAGCAGATAAAGCCAAGCGAGATGATTATGATAAGCTTAAACACATCTATGACGGTAGGGATTGTAAAGCACATAAGAAAGGAAGTCATTGAAATTCATCTCAAGATTCCGATTGTACCGTTTAAAGGAGATAATGCAGGAATAGCAAGAAACATAGGGAATCACTGGAGACTAATTGGGCACGGAGAGATTGTCTAAAAATAAATTAATCCAAAGATTCTACCGGGTGATATCTTACCCAAATGCTGTTTACCATATAATACTTATATCCATCAAAGATAAATGCCTGTTCGGATTCTTTGCCTTTATCCTCAACTAATCTTGCAGGAAAATCTGCTTCACCCAGGGTTATTGGCTCTTTCACCCGAGGCATTATTCCGACACGCAGGAGAATGTCAAGATCATCTTTTCTTATTATTGAGACTCTCTCTCCTTCTTTGAAATCCCTGGGTATTTTGCCCTGATAGTCAAGAAAACCATCCTCTGATTTGGATATTACTCCCTGACCTATTGTATTTTGTAACGTCATTGTTTAGAAGAGTATTATTCTTTAACCCTGCTTATTAGCCCGCTTTCTGCTGACCTTCTCATGTCTGCTTCAATTTCTTCAGCTAATGCAATAAATGTTCTTTCCATCGTTTCATATGATTTGTATTCCGCCTTCAATCTCTTTCTTTCCTTTCTGCTTCTGGTTCTTTTCAGCTTTCTCTCAATCTGCTTCTGCTTCTGTCCTGAATCATCCAGTCCTTCCTGCAGAAAATTAAGCGCAGATTCTTTTTCGTCGGCAGCGCGATGCACTTCTACAAGCATCTCTGCAAACTTTGCTTCATCATTAATTCTGCCATCGCCTCTGGCAAATGCCCATCTATTGTAAACAATTCCGACTGCCAGGTCATAAAGCCCAGGATTATCAACAGGATTCTTTGTATAAGCATTTACTGCCTCAATTTCCCTGTGGCATTCCTTCCTCTCAAGCTGAATAAGCTCTGTCTTTCTCTCAGAATCCAGTTTTGCTCTTTTGTTGTCCTTCTCTGCCTTCAAACCATTAATTTTTGCCCGGTATTCTCTGGCTGCTTTTTTGGCACCCAATCTGTAATCATCACAGATATTTCTTTGAGCGACAGCATAATTTACTCCGAGCTGCTGTTTTGCATTTCTTATCTCAAAAAGTGCCTTTAGTGGAGCGCACATTTCAGAAGTATAATCTCTTCTTGCTTTTCCCATAGAAAGAATTAATTTGGCGGTTTTATAAACCTTTCCTTATCACTATTATTGAGTTACTACACAGGTTTATCTATCTAGAAATTTCGAGAAAAAGTTGGGTTTATAGCAAGCTTTTTAAAGCAATTTTTCTCTTTTTAAGTATGTTTTATTTGCTTGAAGTTGAAGACCACGTTCGTGTTGAACCAAAACATTTTGGACTGCCTACACGAGAGGCAGTTGAGAAGCAGCTGAATGAGAGCTTTGTTGACAAGGTGAGCAAGGAGCTCGGATTTATTGTTGCAGTTGTTTCCGTTGACAGTGTAGAAGCAGGAGTCATAATCCCAGGAGATGGAGCAGCTTTTTACCGCTCTAAATTCAAGCTTCTTGTTTGGAAGCCTGAATTGCATGAGATAATCTATGGGACAATATCAGATATAACTAATTTTGGAGCATTTATTCAGATAGGGCCTGCTCAGGGAATGATTCATATCTCCCAGACAATGGAGGATTATGTCTCTTTGAGCAAGACAGGAACGCTTTCAGGAAAGGCTTCAAAGAGAAACCTTGGAAAGGGAGATGACTGCATTGCAAGAGTTGTTGCAATAAGTTTCAAGGGTGGAGAGCCAAAGATAGGATTAACAATGAGGCAGCCTGGACTTGGAAAGATTGAATGGATAAAGGAAGACAAGAAGAAGAGAGACGCCGCTGCAAAGGCAGCTGCTAGAAAAGCAGAGAAGCCTGATAAGAAAGGAGGCAAGAAGTAGTTATGGCAACTGAGAAAGCATGCAAGAAATGCAAAGTTATTTTTGAGGGAAGCAAATGCCCTAAATGCGGTTCAGAAGAGATAACTGACAGCTTCAAGGGGAGAGTAGTCATATTAAAACCTGAAGAGTCTGAAGTAGCAAAGAACTTAAAGGTTAAAGATAAAGGAAGTTTTGCGATAAAGGTAAGATAAAATGGAAACTGTAAGAGAATTTAAGAATGGGCTGTTGAAAAGAACAGAAGTGAAGTTAGTTGTAAACGCAGATAAGAATCCTGGATTTGCTGACGCAGCAAAGAGGGTGGCAGAGAAATTCAAGGCGAAGGAGGAGAATATAGTGGTGCGGGAGCTGAAGAGCAAGTTTGGAAGAGATACATTTTTAATTGACGCTTTTATATATGACTCCGTGCAAGACAAAGAAAAAATAGAACCAAAGAAGAAAGCCAAGAAAGGAGAGGCAGCTAAATAATGGCAACATCATTCGGAGGTTCATCCAAGGAGAATAAGGGCAAGAAGCCACACAAGAACAAGCCGACGAGCAAGAAATATGCTAAGTATTCAAGCGGCAAGAAGGGGAAGACATGCCCAAGATGCGGACCGGCAATATTCCTGGCAATACACAAAGACAGACTGCACTGCGGAAAGTGCAATTATACCGAGTTTATGAAGCGAGAGTAATTGCTATGCCTATAACGAGATTCGTGAACGAGCAGAGTTTACTGCGAAGAAATAAATCTCATATTTTACAAAATGACTGATATATTAGATAAGGCTGTGCTGAACCATGCATTTGCGAGAATTGCAAGAGACTCAGGAAGAAAGAATGAAGCAATATCCCTTGTTTATGAAGCTGCGCACGGATATCATTGCGCAGGCAGGGACTCGTTTGCAATTAGAGCTATAGCTGATGTTGCAGGGGCCAAGGAAGCAAGAGCTTACAGGGCTCAAATGCAAGTAGGTGAGCGCAAAGTAGTAGTAGAATCGATGGAAGACGAGAATAGTTCTCTATAACCTCAATTTTTATATATCTCCATTTATTCTGGAAATGATGCCCGAAGATGAAGGAATAGTTGTTGATAATGGAGAGGGTGAGGAGAAAATGCCCACGGTAATAATCCAGATGGAGCCTATCGGAGCTCCTGAAGCCAGGACAGAATCTATTTCAGTTTCAGCGCTTGAAGAGCTTGCAAAGGGAGGAGATATTCTCGCGCAAAAACTACCTGAAGAAGATTCAAAATATTTCTTTGAGAGAAACATGGGAGGAAGAATAGACACCTATCCATTTAATCCAGAGAAGAGAACATTAAAAATATGCAGAGGGGCAAAAGAAGGAGTTCCCATAGGAGACATACAGATTCTTCATAAAAGTGTCTCAAGAGAGAAGCATGCTACAATTGGATATAATGGCGGAGAGTGTGTTCTGAAAGATGTTGGGAGCAAGAATGGGACATATGTCAACGGCATAAAACTGGACAAACCTTACTCTCTGAGAAGCGGGGATGTCGTAAAGTTTGGAGATGCTGAGCTTGTTTACAGAGAAAGGAAGAGATAATCACCACTTCTTATAATCGTGCCGGAATTTAGACCGGATTTTATCATTTTCCAAAACACCGACGTTAAAGTTCGTGTTAAGTATTAAACCCAAGAAGAGGAGGTCTAATCAATCAAAAAGAGCGATTAAACGTCCTCTTCCGGGAAAAAGAGGTGATAATATATGCAAGGAAGAGTTATATTTAAATCTTTCGTTTTTGTTGTAACTTAGTAATGAATACACTTTTTAGTGCCTTTTGGCATATATCCTTTATACCAATAAGGCATATAAACCTGCCTATTGTATAATCAGCAATGGAAGAAGAGGATACATTCGGGGAAATAGGGAAATCTGGAGGGAATAAGGACGAAAAACCCAGAGAGAAAGTAGGACAGGAGCAGATTCACAGCTTAATATTTGAAGAGAAGCTGAGCTGGCAGCAAATTATTCATGACTTGATAAACAGCGAACAGCTTGACCCCTGGGATATTGATATAGGCGTGCTTGCAAATAAGTTTCTTGGGAGAGTGAGAGAACTTGAAGAGGCAAATTTCTTCGTCTCATCACAGGTTCTTCTTGCTGCATCTCTTCTTTTGAGATTCAAGTCTGAGATTCTGCTAAACAGAGATATACCTGATTTAGATGCAATACTTTATGGAAGAAAAGAAGAGGAGAAGAAATATCATCAGGAGAGAATTGAGCTCGATGAAGAGATTCCCGGGCTTGTTCTAAGAACCCCTCTCCCAAGATTCAGGAAAGTTACTCTTGAAGAGCTTATGAATGCACTAAGCCATGCAATAAAGACAGAGAACAGGAGAATAAGGAAAGTTATTGTCGCGAAACAGCAGGAAATTGAGACTGCTCTTTCACTCCCAAAGCACAGAATAAACTTAAAGGACAAGATAAGGGAAGTTTATTCTAAATTGAAAGAGATATTTTCAAAGAGAGAGCATAAGCTTGCGTTCTCAGAACTTGCAGGGAAAGGAAATGATAACAGGATTGCAACATTTATTCCGCTTCTGCATCTTGATAATCAGCACAAAGTCTGGCTTGAGCAGAACGGGCATCTTGAGGAGATATGGGTTATGCTTAAGCAGATTTATGAGAAGCAGAATGCCGAGCTCCTAAAGAAGATGAGGGAAGATTCTGAGAACGCTATTGACCACCTTACTAAAGAAGAACAGGAAAGAGTTGAGGAGATAGAAAAGAATTACAAAGACCCTCTCGGAGAATTAACCGGATTTGAATCCGTAAACAAGGAGATTGATGAACTTGATGATTTGGAAGAGAGCAAAGAAGAGAATATTAAGAAAGAAGAATAACTATTTCTTCAGCGCGGAGATTAATCTTGATTCTGCAAGGAGCTTTTCTTCTCCGGACTTCATGTCTCTCAGCTTGAACTTGTTCTTCTCAACTTCCATCTCCCCTATGAAAACAACATTCTGAATTCCAAGAGAGTTTGCAAATTCCAATGCTTTTCCGGGCTTGTCCGAAGTTGTTAAGCATGAAACTCCCTCTTTTCTCAGAGCCCTTGCGAGCTTTGCAACAGCTTTATCCTTGTCAATTGAGATTAGCAGTACCTTTGTTGCTTCTACATTAACATGAGCCAGTTCTGATACTCTTTCTAAACCGAATGAAACACCTACTGCAGGAATCTCCCGGTTTGCAAATTTGCCCACTGTCTTGTCATATCTTCCTCCTGCGGCTATTGCCTGGTTTTCAACTTTTATCTCAAATATGTTTCCTGTGTAATATCCAAATCCTCTTACCATGCATGAATTCAGTTTTGCATTTACTCCGTATTCTTTGCATTTGCTAATAAGCCTGTGGATATCTTCTGCTCCGTCAAATGCATTCTCAATGAAAAAAGGAATGTCTCTCTCCAATAACTTGAAAAGAGTCAGAATTTGATTGGGGTCGGCGTATTTTCTCAAGTTTGATTTGACGTTATCAACTCCGAGCTTGTCAACCTTGTCAAGCTCCTTCATTACATTCTTTATATCAGTTATCTGAACGCTTTCTATTATTGCCTTTAGAAGTTTTCTGTTGTTTATCTGTATATCTGATTTTATCTTTAATTCGTCCAAAACATCTTTTACAATCAAAAGGCACTCTGCATCAGCATCTATTGAAGAGTCTCCGATTATGTCTGCATCGCACTGAACGAATTGGCGGAATCTTCCTTTGCCTATAGGTTCATCCCTGAAAACCTCGCCTATCTGATATCTCCTGAAAGGGAGCTTCATATTCGGATTCTGCTTTAAAATTCTGGAGAGCTGGAAGGTGAACTCATATCTTAATCCTAA
>JBFYLR010000048.1:0-10805 GCA_041305305.1 Nanobdellota archaeon | reverse complement strand
ACAAGTGTTCCAATTGCATCAAATGCAAGAGGCTTTGCATAGATATCATAGTCTATAAGGTATGGGGCGGACATTGTGTTTGTTCCGCATAACGGCTCTCTTGTCTCTATTTTTATCTTATAATCTGAACTGTCATCTTTTGCTTCAACACAAACGTAATAATCTCTGCTTGTTACAACACTATAATTCAGAGCACACCCTATTTTCTGAGTTTCCTCCTGATTTTTCGGAAGCACGCACTCGCCTACAAGGTTCCCAACGTAATCTGTCTCTGCCTCATACAATTTCATTTTCAATTCCAGTGCTTTTGTCCCGTTGATTATTGTCGCACCGAGGACATACGCCGGGGCAGGTCTTAGTGTTATCTTTTCGCAATATGGCTGAGAAGTGATTATGGCACTGATATAACTGCTCAATCCCTCATTGAAGCATCCCCTATACTCTTCTTCACATACCACTCCGGAGTTCTTGTTGTTCTGAATGAATGTTTGATTGTTGTCAAGAACATCAATTATCATCTGTCTTGTGCAGGAAGGGATAGAACTTCCGCTTGTCAGGGAGAACTTTGCGGAGACTATGCTAATGTCATCGCTCATACTGCCGCTTATCTTAAATCCAATATATTTTGGAGTTCCTTCATTTAAAGTGATGCTTCCTCCGTTTGTTATGGTACTGTCTGCCTTAAATCCGGACAGGCAATTCTTATAAGTGCAGTTGAAATCGGCGCCTTCTGAAAGACTGCTGTTCTTCAGCAAATCATATAATTTTATGCTTCCATCGAGGCTGCTTGTAAAAAGGGAGGCCGCAGGCTCTCCAGCAAGGCTCATATTTAATCTGCCTCTTATAATCTCTCCAGCCGAATAGGACGATTCAATCGTGCTTCCTCCAGAATGGTACGTAAATTCTGCAATAACACCTGAAGAGAGGATTATGGATGATGCAATAACTACAAGAACTAATAATGCCTCTTTATTCATATATCCGATAATGGCTGGATGTTTAAAAAACTTATCTATTCAATATTTTCTGATTAAAATGAGATATGCAAGAGTTATGCTAACAACTGCAATAGCAAAGTTGAACCACCCAAAGAAAGGCATATCCAGTTCAATAAGTCCGCACGGAACGTCTTCAATTGTTCCATCCTGGCATCCCGAATCAACAATGCCTGCGCATTGTGCAGCTGTGCTCGGAGCAATTGGAACAATCTCTGCTTTAAGCGCAACTGTCTTCATTCCGGTTATATCGTCGCACTCTGATTCGCCTGAAACAGTTTTTACGCACCTGTAATTGCACTCTGCATCACTCGCATCCCACGCCACATTGCACCTCTGATTTACCGGCTTTGTGCTGTCCCATATGCAATAGCACTTCGTCTTATCGCTTATCGTGCATCCAATATCGCTGGAAGCAACCCTCAATCCGGATAAATCTGAATTACAACTTGCCTGCCCATAATAACTTGGATAGCTCGCGTTGTCATAATGCTGGCATCTTGAAGGAGTATTAACGGGTGGGCTGACTCCTTCTATTGTGGCATTGCAGCAAATAGTATAATTATATCCTGGAGAAGAAATTTTTGAAAGATGGGCATTGAGCATTGAAGAAAGGTAAACTACTGCATATTTGCCTCCCGAACATGGCTGGTTGTACTTCGCCTCGCAGTCCTTCAGCCCTTTATGGCATATTGGCACAGTATAACTGGTGTCTATTGTTGCATGCGAATTAACTATTGAATATAAGCTCAAAACTCTGTTGTTCCCCGTGCAATCATGCGCTCCTTCACCAGTGTAATCTTTCCCAAATATATCATTATAACATATTCTTACGCTGTATTGCGTCTGGTTCCATATCGCGCCATGTGCGTTTGTTTCGGAGCCAAGCCGGATAATCGTCTGGTTGTCGTTTGTGCATGCTGCCTCGGCAACTCCAATCATCCCTATCATAATCACAAAAATAAAACCTAAACTCAGTCCTCTTCCCATCTTAAAAAAAGCTAAATCTCATTTATATATTTATTCTTTCAGCCAGAGAAATATAACTACCTTTCTTGGCCCGCATCCCTGGCTGGTCAATGTAGAACTTATAACTCTTTCCTCTGCGTAGATACTCCCTCTTGCGTCTGCAGGATATGCCTCCAGTCCGCATGCTTCCATATAGGCGCATATCTTAAGCCCATAACCTATCCCTGGATTTTTGATTTTATTTCTAAGAAATTCGATAAGCATCTCTTCGGCGGAATAGGAGGCATTATTGTCATTTATTACGGCCTCTCTGAAGGTAACATTCTTAGCAATCTCATCAAGTATTGGAGTTATAACATTGGAAAGGTCATTTTCAGCAGTTCTCTTCTTTGTCTGGGAAACTGTTAATATGACTGCAAGTATTATCATTATCGCAATGCTCGCTTCAACTATCCTTATCCATGCCTTTTTATTCACCATATTTTTATCGTAATCTCCCCGAACTCTGAGCTTCCATCTCTCCTCAATATCTCCTTTAATGTGCTTTCAGAGAATACCTCTGCGCGCGCAGGTATGCTTCTGTCCACCGATATTTTTATTCCGTCCCCCATTACAATGGCAAACGAGAAGTCAGTATTTGCAGGCACACCGAGCCTATTTTTCAGTTCAGAATATCCTGTTTCATAATTCTCCTTAAGAGCAAGCATCCTTGCTTCAGATATTGCCATGTCCGAATTAGATGAGGCTATTTTATAATAACTTTCTTTAATAACTGCCTCTGAAGCGGGCATCTCTGTAAAATCCTCGCAGAATTTCAGGGAGACAAAGTCCTCTTCCTCCCTGTTTACATAAACAACCTCTCCCTCTCTCATTGCATTGAGCTGTTTTCCATTATAATTCTCCGCTCTTACTTTCTTATTTGAATCCACTCCGGAGATTCTGATGGCTACTATTTCCTTTCCTGCTGCCTCATTTGTTATTATTACTGAATAGCTGTCAAGTTCAACACTCATATTCCCGATTATTTCATTAACTATATAATTTACTGTAGAATCTGGAATGCCTGTAGATTTGATAGGGTTAAATAAATATATTGCAGTTGTGACAAATCCGGCAAACAGGATAAACGCAAGCACAAATTCAATATTTGTGGTTCCTCTTTTATTCATTATCTTTCCTATACTTCTTCATTTTTATAGGTTTCTTATCCAGATAAACTAATAAATGCCTTTTTCCATAAAACTGCATGAATAATACAAAAGAAGAGATAATCCGCCTGATAAAAAAGAAGAAAGAGCTCTCAGGGATAGATTCATCTATAATTGGGGATGTGCTCTCAAAAGTTCTAAGAAAGATGACTTCCTCGCCCAATTCCCTGAGCGGCAAAGACATCAAGCTTGTAATAAAGAATGTAAGAAATGAATTAAGGCAGTCCGCCGGAAGATTTCAGAAAGTGCAGTCAGACAGGCTTTCTCTTCTGAATGAAGGAGATATTCAGGAATTGCTCAACACCCATTCCTCAACTTCCGAAAGAATTGGGTTCTATCCTGAAATAAAGAAAGTCATATCCAATCTCGGCGTAATTTCAATACTCGATTTGGGGTGCGGGATAAATCCTATTGCTCTCGCATCAAAAGGGGCGGAATATCATGCTTCAGATATAAATTCTGAGGATTTGGATATAATAGGCAGATTTTTCAGGCTTAATGGCATAAAAGGAGACACTTTTGTATGTGATTTAAGAAATATAGATTCGTGTGAACTCCCAAAAGCTGAACTCTGCATAATGTTCAAGGTTCTCGATGTTATAGAAAAAAAAGGGCACAAACTTGCCGAGAAAGTTATAAAGAAAACAGGCTCAAAATATCTTCTGATAAGCTTCTCAACAAAAACCCTCTCAGGAAAGCCGATGAACCATCCTCAGAGAGGATGGATTGAGAGACTGCTCGATAGATTAGGGTACCATTTTACGATTATAAAATCCAAGAACGAGATATTTTATCTTGCTTCAACTGTTTAAGCTGTTCCAAGAAGCGCCCGCACGCCTGTAGATATTAAGAAAGCTGCTATCGTCATAACAAATGAATGTTTTATTCCTGCCTTGAGGCTTCCTTCGCTTAGCTTTCCTATAGTCAATCCTGCAAAAAAACCCTGCGCCAGAAGAAGGTAAAGGAACATATTTGAAATCTTCTCCGCAGACAGGCTGTCAGTGCTCTGCGTCATTGTTGCCGAGCCTATCTCCGTTAGTCCTCCTCCGCCGAATAAACCTGCAGAGCCCGTCCCGTATGTAAGCGGGAGAATCTTAAATTCCATTACGAGCATTATTCCTATGAATATGAAAAATATAATATATCCCTGGACAATAAGATTAAACACTGCAGACTTTCTCTCTTTCTTTAATTTTTCAACTTCTGCTATCGACTTTGCTACCGAGCCCAGTATATAGTCTATCTCTCCTCCTGCCTTCTCGGCTTCTCTTATCAATGCAACCGCCCTGCTTATAACTTTGTTGTCTAAATCGTATGCAAAGTTCTGCATTGCAACGCTCACTGGAATCCCGAGGGTTATCTGGTTTGCCATCTTTTGAATGTGCGGGTTGAGCGCCCCGTAGTTCTTCTTTGACATATTTACTATGCTTTTGCTTATAGGAGTCCCCGTATTGACGCTCTCTGCAAGATTTCTTGAAAACTCAAGAAACATATCATTTATTTCCTCTTCCTTCTTTCCTTCTCTCAAAATGTTGAGCATAAATGGCGCAGCTGCAACAACAAATGCTATTCCAAGAATGAATGCAAACAGCTTCTCCTCTCTAAAGAAAATTATATCTATAAGAGATATCATCGCCCCGGTTATGAGTCCCATTAAAACTGTTTTTTTCATTTTCATTTTATGTAGATTTGGTCTGCAAAAATCCAAGGAACAATATGTTCACAAGAGCAACCCCTCCTATTGTCATTAATGTCATCTGCCCTGTCGAAAATGGCGTCTCTATTCCCGATATGGATATCATTACAAGCATGAGCATCAATATCATTGGAGCCGCAATAACCACGCTGATATAAACATCCATAAATGTTTCAGCCACTTTTATTGATTTTTCCTTTTCAAGCTTGTAATTGATGAGGAGTGTTTCAGCTCTCTTCTCAAAGAAGTCAGAAAGACTTCCCCCAGAGTTGATAGTCGTTGAAAGCCCGCCGAAAAGCTCTGCAAGCTTTGGATTTGAAGTCGATTTTGATACATTGTTCAATGCAGTGACTAAATCATATCCGTAGATATTTATCTGGTTGAGAACTTTTCTTATCTCTTTTTTAAGATAAGGATAGTCTTTGCTCAATCCAATAATTTTGAATATCTCAGTTGGTTCTATTCCAGAGCCGGATATAGAGCTCATGTGGATTACTGCGAATGGAAGCTCTTCGTCTATTTTTTTGGATATGGAATTCTTCTCTGTAGAAGGATAAAAATAAAGCGCCATAAATACCACTATTGGGAGAATGAATGGAATAAGAATGGCTATTAGTATCTTGGATATGCTGAAATCAATCAAAAGAAACAAAACAGAAATAACTATTCCCGCAAAAAAAGAAAGAAAAGCAGAGAAAAGCATCATTGCCACGTATGCTTCAAACAATATTTCCAGATTTGACTTCTTAAGCTCAACAGGCAGGTTTCCAAAATAATTCTTTTTTATCAATCTGCCCGCCGTTCCGAGAAACATCTTGTTTGACCACCTCAGGTAGCCTCTTGCGCTCTTAAACTCCTCAATCTCCTCTTCTTTTTGCGCTCTGTCTCTCCTTACTTTTCTGAGAACTCTATCCGTTATGTTAAGCTCCTTCAAGAAATCATCTCTGTTGTCCACCTTTGAGATTGCAATCTCCTGAGACTTAGTTTTTGCAGGGGTGCCCTTCTGAATAGTCTTTGCTTCCTCCTTGTTCACTTTCTTTTCAGCCATTGGAGCAGCAGCATGAATAAAACCAGGGATTGAGTCATTAACAAATTTCATTTCTTTTCTCAGTGAGTTTATGCTCTCAATGAGTATCTTCTTCTCTCCAATTGTTGCTGTTTCCATCCTTCTCGCAAACATTGAGATTTCTCTGAGGATTTCAATCTCCTTGTCTATGCTGTTCTTTATCTCCTCTATCATATTCTTTTGCTGACTTGATTTTGAAGTGAAAGCAGTCTTCTTTTTGCAGAGCTTATCCTCTCTTCATCCTTCTTCTTTACAGCCATTTCAAGTTCTTTTAATAAGTCTTTCATATCAGTTAGATATCTGGCCAGAACGTCTATGTCCTCTTTGTTCATTATCCTAAAACCGGCAAATTCTTTATATACCTTTCTTAACCCTCGATGTTGTATTTGTTTAGTATCTCGACGGGGTTCTTGTAATAATCGTTTATTATCTTGCCAATCTCTTCGTATCCAAACATCTTTCTCCTGCTGAGTTCATAAAGCAATCTTGCCCTTATTGAGAACTCTTTCTGCAGTTTTTCCATTGTAATACCGGACCTCTGGGATATTTTCTCAAATACTTTGCTCTGTTTCTTGAAATAGAATACATCTGCTTTCGGGTCCCATATCAGAGGCGTATTTATCAACGCCGTTCCATCTTTGCTTACATTAATTATCTCAGACACCTCTCTTATTTTTCTTGTCTCATGTTTTCCGACTATCGCATGTGTGGCTATTGCCACGCAGTCAAGCGTGTTAACGAGAGTTGGCGACAACTCTATCGGAGGAGTCTCAAGTCTTCTTATAAGCGTATCCACTGAATCAGCGTGCATTGTGCTCAATGACGCGTGCCCGGATGCCATTCCCTGGAATAATACTGACGCCTCTTTTCCTCTTACCTCTCCAACAATCAGATAATCTGGATTCTGCCTGAATGAACTCTTTAACAGCTCAAACAAATCCACTTCTCCAACTTTGCCTACTCCCGCCGCAGGTCTTGCAACAGCCGGGAGCCAGTTTTCTCTTGGGAGATTTATTTCTCTTGTGTCCTCAATGCTTACCACTCTTGCTTCAGGAGGAATGAAAAATGCAATTGCATTCAAGAAGGTAGTTTTTCCGGATGCAGTTCCTCCTGCCACCAATATGCTGGACTTATACTGCAAAAGGAGCCAGAAATATGCCATCATCTCAGGACTTACTGTATTCGATGCAATTAATTGGGTAGGTGTCCAGGGTATCTTTGTGAACTTTCTTATTGTATATGTCGGGCCCTTTGAAGTAACATCTTTCGTATAAGTTGCATTGACTCTGCTTCCATCGGGCAATGTGCCGTCAAGAAGAGGCTGTGCATATGAAATATACCTTCCAGCCCTCTGTGCGAGTTTCTCTACAAAACTCGCAAGCTTATCGACATCCTTATACACAAGATTAGTCTTTAAATTTCTATAAACTCTATGGATTACATAAAGAGGAGTGTCTATCCCATTGCACTCGACATCCTCAATGTAATAATCTCTCATCAACGGGTCAATCTCATTCAGCCCTATAAAATCTCTGAAAAGATAATAGAATATCTTATCATATGTCTCCTGAGAAACTTTCAGATTCAGCTCGCTTATCAGCAGTTTTGCTGTTTTATCGATATAATTTGTCGTGGCTTCAAGAGTCTTTTCCACCGCCACATTGACATTTATTATCTCAAGCATAGACTGTTCTATCTTCTCAAGCATTTCCTTCTCTCCCTGCTCAAGAATTGGCTCTTCAAGCTCATAAATCACTTCATTTATCTTGCTGTCCCAGTAGATATGGGCAAAAGCATAAGGAGATATAAGCGCATATCTCACATTAATCTTTGTCCTGTCTTCTATCTTTTGGAGAGGAGGAACTTTTGGATTTAGATTTATATTCACCGTCATTTTTACTATATTTAAACTCAAATATTTATATACCTATCTATTAGAAATCTCTTCAATATCGACGAGGACGCGCCCGTTCTGATAACCTGAATTTTGCACTATAAAGCTGTATGGCACGGATGAGGCAGTAAACTTTTTCGTCTCATCGACGCCTTTGTATGTGATGTTTGAATTATATCTTATCCTAAGATATACTGTGCTAGTCTTCTGCTCAACAACGGACCTCTGTATTATTCTGCCTATCGGGACATCCACATCGGGCTCTGATACCGGTTTAGCCAGCCCGGTTATAACAAACATTATTTCATCTCCTGTCGCGTTTATATAAAGCTCTCCCTCTTTCATTGAGAACTCTGTCTCTCTCCTGTTATTGACTCCCTTCTGTACAACTTCTCCTATCTTTTCATCAATGACTCCGAGAGAATTTATTGCCTGCTCAACCATTGCCTTATCTCTCGCTTGGTTTATCTTGGGCATCATAAACCCTAGCGCAATTCCTATCAAAGCCAGCCCTATCAGTGTGTAAAGAACCGTTTCAATCCATACTTGCCCTCTTCTTTTCATTTTATACTATCTTGCTCCCGCATCTGACTAAATTTATGCTGTCTTTCTCCTCACATATTCTCCCTGACTTTAACACAGGATATATTTCTGCCGATTCAAACATCTCCTCATTCGTTCCGTTATATACATAGCTTACTATTCCTCCAGGGCTTGGCACCCTCAGGTTTTGGTTTGAACCGAGAATCCAAACCCCTCCCTCGTTATGGGATGCTTCGCTGCCCGACTTGACTGAGATGGTGTTTGCCATTCCAGACTTGCTTGTGAGGACTATCCTGAATTCTTCGCTGTTATTTGCCAGCATCTTATCGGAGCCAGTCTTTACTGACAATATATAAAGTGCTTCTCCGGTTGCAGATGAACTCTGATAACAATTAAGCTCAAAAGACTCGTCAAATGTGTAAAAATTTCTATAATTTATGCACTCTGTTCCTTTGTTCAGGCTGTTTTTTACGAAAGGAACCACAAATCCCGCGAGGAGAGCAATCGCTGAGACCGTAAGCATAATTATGAGCACTGTTGCAACAACTGAGGTAATTGCTTTTTTGTTATTTATCATTTTATGAAACAGAAATAGTCTGGCTGTTTTCAACATCGCAGGCAAATTCCTTTCTCTCTCCTGATTCTGCCAATCCAAGCACTACAGGCACAACAACTATCTCATCTCCGCTTTCTATGGAAATCCCGCTCTCACTTAAACTCTCACTTATTCCAAATATATTTGATTCTCCTGGCTTTGTAATTGAAACTCCTCCTGTAAATTCCCCATTAAGATATTCAAGGGAGCCAAATGCCCCTTTCTTTATGCCTATCTCGACTCCATATAATGGGACATTTCCGTCATTTAGCACAGCTACACTATCTGAGTCATATTCTGCTCTCATTACAACCTCTCCGCATGCTTCTTCAACAGTTACATCTCCTCCGCCAATGTCTTTTGTCAATTTTTCGGGCAGAAATGCTCTAGCCCAAAGAAATATTATTACTGCAAGAATAACCACCAGAGCTATCAATAATGCTGTTGCAACAACTGGTGATAACCCTTTTTTGCTCATATTTCTTATAGCCCGATTTAGTTTAAAAACTTAACTTAAAAATCAGATGCTCTCTTTTGTCAGATAGTTGAATGCTGAATAAGCTGCGGTGCATCCTTCAGCTACCCCGGTTATCGCCTGTTTGAACGGTTTGTCTGTAACATCTCCTGCAGCATAAACTCCTTTTACGTTTGTTTCTGAGGTTTTATGGTCTATTTTTATTTCATTCTTTTCATTAAGCTCAACTCCTGCCTTCTTTGCAACCTCTGTAAGAGGAATATGCCCGATTGCTACAAAAACTCCTTGAATCTCAAGTTCTTTGCTTCCATTAAATTCTCTGTCGAGAATGGCCCTTTTTACAACTTTATCTCCCTCTATCTTTGTTACATTTATCTTTGTTACAACTTCTATTTTCTTGTTCTCCTCAATTCTTTTCAATGTAACTGGCTCAGCCCTTATTTTTTCGCCCCTGTAAAGAATGTAAACTTTCTTTGCATGTTCTGCGAGAATTAATGCATCTTTTGCGGCGCTGTCAGAACCGCCTATCACTGCAACCGTCTTATTTTTGAATAAAGGCGCGTCGCATAGTGCGCAATACGCAATTCCTCTGTTTTCAAACTCCCTTCCTCCAGGGATATCAAGTTTTCTCCACATTGTACCTGTTGCAAAAAGGACAGTTCTTCCCGAATAGTTTCCTTTATTTGTCTTAACGTTAAAGAATTTATCTTTTCTTGCCATCTCCTCAACCCTCTCCTCTTTTATTGCAACGAGAGAATATGATTCTGCCTGCTTTTTTATATTTTCCGCACGCTCAACCCCGCTTATCTTCTCAAATCCAGGATAGTTTTCTATATTATTTGTTGTTGTTATGACTCCTCCTATTGGCATTTCTGAGCCATGTGATATGCCTAGGCACAAAGTCCTGAGCCCGAGCCTGGCAGCATACATCGCCGCAGACAATCCTGCTACTCCTGCACCTATAATAACAAAGTCATATTCCTCTTTAGATTTCATAATAGCACTACTGCTTGATTGGTATATAAGGGTTTTTGTGCAAGAAAGAGGATTTAAGGAATTCTTGACAACACTTTATTTACAACCTCTTTAAATTGAGTGAGGGTCACGACATCCTGATTCATAAATTGATACCATACACTTAGGTAATAATTGCCTTTCTTTATTCTACAGCTGTAATAGTAAGCCTTTGGTGAAGAGTATGTTGCCTCCTGTGTCTTTCTTAGGCATTTGGAGTAGTCTCCATAAACTCCAAGGGAAGTACCGGCGTCGGTATATTTGTCAATATTTATACTGACATCAACCAACAAGTTTATCATATTCTCTATTTTTCCCTCGTCAGACATCGCAGAGATTGTTGAAGTAAT
>JBFYLR010000047.1:0-6147 GCA_041305305.1 Nanobdellota archaeon | reverse complement strand
TTGTTGCAAAACTAATTTCGATTTGCCATTGTCTTTAAGCTCCTCATCCCAGGATTGCGGGCTTAAATCCTTCAGCAAACGAAATGGCCCCGAGGGGATTTGAACCCCCGACACCTGGATTACTTCAGACAAGTTAAACTTGTTCTCCTGTAAAAGTCCAGTACTCTGACCGGGCTGAGCTACGAGGCCATATGTTCTTTTTAAAATAATTTGGTTTAAAAAACCTTGTTTGAAGCGAATTTAGAAAACAGACTTTGCAAGTTTTATTATTTCTTCTTTCTGCATTACTCCGCTGAATCTTTCAACCATTTCTCCGTCCTTGAAGAAGATAACTGTTGGAACGCTCATCACATCAAATCTTTCTGCTATTTCCTGCCCGTCATCAATGTTAACCGCTCCAAATTGCACTTTTCCTTTCAAATGAGCGGCGACCTCTCCAAAAATAGGCTTAAGCATCTTGCATGGTCCGCACCACTCCGCCCAGAAGTCAACAATCACGTTTCCTTTGGATATAAAATCATCAAAATTTTTTCCATTTAGCTCTTTTACATTTTCAGGCATGTAAAAAAATAAAAAAATTAGTTAATAAACCTTATCTGTCCCTCTCAGGTGGTTGATAATTGCTATTTCCTGCAGGTTTTTCCTCAAGTTTTCTAACTCTTTCAGTTACTATCGCGTAATTTTTGAGTAATTCTTCGTATGCTTTTCTCAGTTCAGCTCCTTCTTTTGTGTTTGCTCCACTTTCTGTCTGCAACTGTGCAACTAATCCTTCATATTTCTTTATATTTGCATCAGCGTCGGCAAGATTCTTTCCAATTCTTTCAAACTCTGCATCAACCTGTTCTCTTGCTGCCGTCTTCTTAGAGAACTCATCATAATTCTTTGCTAATTCATCAAGCGACTTCTTTGTTGCATCGGCAAGTTTCTTGTAACTCGCATAAGCCTCTTCCCTTGATTGGTTTTTTGCAAGTTCTTTCTTTAACTCTGCATCAAGACTCTCATAATTTTTCTTAAAGTCTGCAATTTGCGCATCTAAAACTTTCTTGTCCGCTTTGTCCTCTATTTTGCCAGTTAATCTTGTTTCTAACCCGCTGATTTCTGAATTTCTCTTTTCATCTTCCTGTTTCTTCTGTTCATCCTGTTTCTTTACCCATTTTCCATACTTGTCTTTATGTTCTGCTAACTCATTTGCAGCTCTGTTTGCAGTCCTGTTGGCATTTTGTGCAACTCCGGCTGCGCTTTCAGCGGTTCTCCTGCTACTGTCTATTAGCGCATAAGTAGATAGTCCCACCGCCGCAGCAAGTCCCGTAGCTCCGACAATTCCAAGAATCCAGTTTCTTCTTCTATTTTTGCGTTTTCTTTCTTCATCCTGTTTTCTCTTCAGCTCCTTTCTTCTGAGAGTCTCTTCTACTGTAGCCGGCTGAACTCCGTCAAATCTGTTTACGGCATCTGCAACTCTCTGGTCTATTCTTGCCTCTTCCTTTCGGAGTACCTCATCAATAATTCCAGGAAGCTGCTTTCTTACAATCTCAGAGGATAAATCTTGGATGAATTGGCGTTGATTTCTTATCTCTTCTGGCAATATCTCTGTGAGCGCATTATTTGCAGCGCCTGCCCTTATCTTAGCAGCTATCTGCTTTTCCATCTCTTCTCCGAAATCCTTCGAGTACTCCTTCAATGGTCTTTTCTGGAATTCATTCAGCTCATTGCGCATTTCCTCTCTGGCTTTGCCGACACTCTCACTGAGCTGTCTAACATACTCCTGAAGAACTCTTTTAGGGAGAGTTATTGTCTCTTCGCCCTCTGCCCGTTTATCATCTGCCATCTTCAGGATACATAAAATCCCTATAAAAACATAGATGGCAAAAAATCATTACTTGTCTTTGGTTAATTCTGAATAGTTAACAATATATACTAAAAGCTCCTCGATAAAATGTGAATAAAGCTGAGCTGTTATCTTCATTGAAGAAGAAAGGATATTCTGATGCTGTTGTTGAGGCATTTTCAAAAGTCAAGAGGGAAGATTTTGTCCCAGAGCATCTTATCGGATACGCCTATGAAGACATGTCTCTCCCCGTGATGGACGGCTCTACTCTCTCACAGCCTTCAACAGTTGCATTCATGCTTGACTTGCTCGATGTAAAAGACGGGCAGAAAGTTCTTGAGATAGGCTCGGGAAGCGGGTATGCTATCGCCCTTCTTGCTGAGATGAACAAGTCAGGCAAGGTATATGGAATTGAAATAATAAAAGAGCTTGCAATAAATTCTAGGAAATACCTCTCTGAAAAGAAAAATGTGGATATCTTAATCAGAAATGGATGCGATGGTTTGCCCGAGTCTGCACCATTTGACAGAATTTTAATAAGCGCATCCTGCCCGCAGGTTCCAAGAAATTTGATTTCACAGCTTTCAAATAATGGGGTTCTCGTCGCAGCAGTCAAGAATTCAATCTTCCAGATAAAAAAGAATGACGGAGAAACCATTGAAAAAGAATATCCCGGTTTTGCCTTCGTTCCTTTGGTTTCAGAATAATGGTGAGGATAAATCTTATTTCTCCAAGAAGCCTATCAGACCAGCACCTTATTGCAGAATACAACGAAATTCTAATGCTCTTCGGGCATGCAGGGAAATATCCTAAGATAAAATCCTCTCCCAAAAGCTATTGCCTGGGAGAAGGGCATATTAATTTTTTCAAAAACAAGCTTCTTTATCTTGCAAAAAGGCACGAAGAGATAAAAAGAGAGATGAGGCGGAGAAAATTTAAAACTTCTAAGAAAATAAGCCTATCTCATTTCAGCAAATCTCTTTTGAATGACTGGAAACCCTGCTCTTCAGATAAAAATATAATAAAGAAGAGATTAATAGAAAAATTATCAAAGAAACCAAACTTCTACAGATATTTCGGAGAGAAAAAGCCCAAGGGCTTTTTCTTAAAACTGATTAACTAGCAAGCTTTGCTAACAATCCCTCAAAATCCTCTTCAGGTATTGCATCAAAACATCCAATATAATGTTCCTCTTCACCAATTCTTGCATCAGCATGTCCATTCAAAACATCTTTGACTTTCAATTTGTGTTCTTTAAGGGCTCTTTCAACATAACTCGCCAAGAACGGCAAATCTGGCTCAACATTCTCAGTCCATCCTCCAGGGCTCACTGTAAAAACCCTATAACCTCCATCAGACTTATCGCAAACAATTATCTTTGTATCTTCCCGCATCTTATTCACCACAACCTGAACGTGTCGTCTGCTTGCAGTTGGTGCAATAAATAGCACAATTTCCAAGCCTCTTTGCGGGCCCTCCGCAGTGAGGGCACGTCAATCCCTCGTTTCCGAAATCTTCAATTGATGCCTGCTCTTCTTTCTGCATAGTATCATCTTTTATTGTCATATTCTTTATCTCGACCCCTCCTGCTCCCTCTCCAAAATTAGTCAGCATGAACTGAGAGACATAATCTACAATTGACGATGCCGTTCTTATCTGCTTTACTTTTGAGTCAAGCTCTCCTCCAGTCATATTTCTTACAAAACCTGATGGCTCAAATTTCTGATGCCTGAATTTTCCAAACAAATCATTTATTGTTGCTCCATACTGCAAATTCAGGGAAACAGAAGTTGCCCAAGCATCCATCAAACCTCTAATTGTTGAACCCTGCTTGTGCATTGAGATGAATACTTCTCCAGGCTTTCCATTGTCATACATTCCGACGATAAGGAATCCTTCATGCCCTGCAATGTCAAACTTGTGAACAAGGCTTCTTCTTGTCTGAGGAAGCCTTATTCTTTCGCCCACAACTTTCTCAACTTTCTTTGCAACAAGTTCATTCTCAGTCTTCTTTGTGTTCAATGGCTGGCTTCTCTTGCTGTTCTCCCTGTAAATTGCAAGCGCCTTTAGTCCAAGATCCCATGCATAAATATATGCCTCTTCAATATCTGCCACTGTTGCCTCTTCAGGCATGTTTACTGTTTTGGAAATAGCTCCCGATATAAACGGCTGTATAGAAGACATCATCTTTACATGCCCGGAGTAATGTATTGAGCGCTTGCCTTTCGCAGGCTTGAAAGCGCAGTCAAAAATCTTAAGGTGCTCATCTCTCAATTCAGGAGCATTCTCAATCGTGTCATTCTGGTCTATATAATCAATAATTCTCTTTACCTGTTCCTCAGAATATCCAAGATTTTTCAATGCCAGTGGAACTCCCCGGTTTACTATCTTCAGCATCCCTCCGCCGGATAATACTTTGTACTTCACAAGTGCGATATCCGGCTCAATCCCAGTTGTGTCGCAGTCCATCATAAATGCAATTGTTCCAGTGGGGGCTAAAACTGTCATCTGAGCATTCCTGTATCCGTGTTTTTCTCCAAGCTCAAGAGCATCGCTCCAGCAATCCCAGGCATCACTTGTAAGATATCTCAAATTTGAAGGCATCTTGCTTACATCTATCTTTTTCACAGACTCTCGGTGCATTCTTATAACCTCGAGCATCGGCTCCTTGTTCTTCTCATACATCGGGAATGGTCCGAACGCATGAGCCATCTCGGCAGAAGTCTTGTATGCTTCTCCAGTCATTATTGCTGTTATTGCAGCCGCAACATTTCTTCCCTCATCAGAATCATATGGCAGTCCAAAACTCATCAATAGCGCGCCCAAATTTGCATATCCCAATCCAAGAGGCCTGTAATTGTGCGAGTTCTCGGCTATTCTCTCGGTAGGATAGCTTCCTCCGTCCACAAAAAGCTCCTGCGAAATTATAAACAGCCTTACTGTTCTCTTGAATCTCTCTACATCAAAAGTTCCTTCATCTGTCCTGAATCTCATCAGATTAATTGAGGCAAGATTGCATGCGCTGTCATCCAGAAACATGTACTCGCTGCACGGATTAGATGCATTTATCCTTCCGGAGTTTTTGCATGTGTTCCACTTGTTTATTATTCCATCAAACTGCACTCCGGGGTCTCCGCAAATATGCGTCCCCTCCGCAATCTTTCTTAAAACCTCTCTCGCCTTGAATGTCTCGCAGACATCTTTAGTCTTCACAAATCTTGTCTGCCACTCTGCATTATTCTTCACAGCTTCCATGAATGCATCAGATGCTCTTACGGACAAATTGCAATTCTGGAAAGCAACACTGCTGTATGCATCTCCGTTCATTCCTCCACTATATCCCTGCTCAATCAATGCCCATGCTTTTTTCTCCTCTTTCTGCTTTGCTTCAATAAAATCAACTATATCCGGATGGTCAATATTAAGTATTTCCATTTTTGCCGCCCTCCTTGTCTTTCCTCCTGACTTAATTATTCCGGCATATGCATCATATCCCCTCATAAAACTTACCGGTCCGGAAGCTCTTCCTCCCCCGGTTAATTTTTCCCTCGAACTCCTTAAAGGCGAGCGGTTTGTACCAGTTCCAGAGCCGGCTTTAAACAAAAGAGCCTCAGATATCTGCAACGCAAGTATCGCTTCCATGTTGTCTTCAATGCTCTGAATAAAACATGCCGAACATTGTGGGGCATCATCTGTTTTCAAAGATTTAATCACTCTATTAAGTGAGGATTCCCATCTGTACGCAGACACTCCTCCTGCATTTTTGTTGTATTCATTTATCCCGGCATTAAACCAGACAGGAGAGTTAAAAACAGCCATCTGATTCAGGCATATTGAAGAAATCTCATCTTCCAGTATTTTTGCGCCGTCTTCATTAAGATATTTCTGCTTCAGAGCCTGTCTTCCGACAAACTTTGCAATTCTTCCAACAAGCTTCTCAACTGAATCTTCTCTCTCGCCTTTTGCCTGGTCTCCCCAGAAATATTTGCTTGCAACAACTTTTATTGCAAGAGAGCTCCAAAAATCAGGCCTTCTTACATTTGGCTGTGTAAAAATAACTTTTCCGACGTCATCTGTGACTTTAACCTCCTCGGATATCCAGTTTACAGGCTTTCCATAACTATCAAATTGATAGGGATTTTTCCCTTCCTTCGTGAAAAATCTCTCAACCTGCAACTTTCCGCTTTCCAATCCCAGTTTCTCATCCATTCCCTTGATATTCCTCTTTTTTAAGTTCTTTTTATAAGTTCGTCTTTGTTATTTAAACATTATTATAAACTAACAATTATGATAACTTTTTGCAAAAAACTGCAATAAATTCT
>JBFYLR010000046.1:0-2862 GCA_041305305.1 Nanobdellota archaeon | reverse complement strand
TTGTTGCAAAACTAATTTCGATTTGCCATTGTCTTTAAGCTCCTCATCCCAGGATTGCGGGCTTAAATCCTTCAGCAAACGAAATGGCCCCGAGGGGATTTGAACCCCCGACACCTGGATTTCTCGATTGCATAGCAATCGTGAGCCCTTCAAATCTCACGATTTGGAAGGTTAAGAGTCCAGTACTCTGACCGGGCTGAGCTACGAGGCCTTATAGAAAATAGAGTTTTAAATGGTTTAAAAATTATATCTTTCTCGTTCCCCTTAAATATTCCAACTCGCATACTTCTTCCGGAAGACTCTCCAATATCTGCCCGACGCAATATCTTCCGGCTGGAACAAGGCATATAATTGCTTCAGAGCCTTCAAGAAGAGACTCATAATGACTAGTCAGATTATCAAATCTCTTTTCAAGCTGTTTTTTTCTCCCAGCCAGATTAAGCCTCAAATCCCTGTCAACAGCAGATTCTCCCTCCTTTGCTTCCCACTCATGAGAAGAGCATAATTCCCCTACAAAATCCGCCGCCCTCTTTGAAGAAGTCATAAAAGAATCAAGCCTTGCAACCCTGCCGATTTTCTCATGAGGCAGGCGCAACAACCCAAGAGAAACATAAGAGTCTGAATAATCGCATTTAACAACCTCTTCAACGTAATACCTGCAGAGAACAGATTTGCATTTCATCAGAATCACTCAATAAAGCTTTATTTAAATTTATCAGTCAGGAAACGATTAACTAACCACTCTTTTGATATTCTCTATACCTGAAGCTTCGTTAGAAGCGAAGGCTTGAAAATATTAAACTACTAACTTACAACTCTTTTAATATTTTCAATGTCGTCTGCAACTTCAGTGCCTTTCTTTGTAAGTTTTATCAGCTTGATTCTTCCCTTCTTCTCAAAAACAACCAATCCAAGCTTCTCAAGACTCTGCAATATCTTCACAGCATGGCTGTAAGTGCAGTCGACCTCTTTTGCGAGAATGCTCCCATATCTTGCTCTTGCAATTCTCTTCAAAGCAACAAGCATCAATGCGGGTTTTCTTCTGAAAAATATGTCGAAATTGTCTTTCATTTTGTTTTTTGTTTACCCAAAAAGTCAAATGGCTCTTTGGATATATATGATTTAATCTATATATTACAATTCAAACCGCTTTTAAAGTTTTCTCATAAATTGTTATCTTGAATAGTAGATACAGAAAAATAAGTTATACGACAAAGAGACAACAGTTTATCCGGTAGCGATTCTAATGACATTTCCGGTGACGCTCTTACCTATTAATTCGTTGTACATATTCAAATATCCCTTCGCAAAAAGAGTCGTCTTTCCTGCAGCAAGCTCAATTACCGATTTCCCTTCATTAAAAGATTCTGAAACATAATTTCTGTCATTCATCATCTTTACAGCCTCTTCTCTTGTTGTTCTCAAAATAACATCTCTTCTTGGAATTCTCCCGCTGGATACATTTATCAGCCCATTCTGGATAATAACACCATAAATTTCGTCATCAATATAAATCTCCATTCTTGGAGCATCTGAACTCAATGGAGGATTATGCAAGTTATAGGCTTTTACGCTGTAAAGAAGATAAAAAAGAAACCCCTCATCAAAAGAAGAAACCGCCTGCTCCGTTGTAAGCCCTTCAGCAGGATTTGATATTGCCATACCGCTATAAACGCCCGCGTTGTTCGGTTTAAACAATGCAAAATAAAAGAAAGTGACCACTATAAACACTGCTACAAATGCAACAGACGCCCAAAGTGTCCACTTCCCCTCTTTGTTCATATCACATAATAGCATAAATTCTTTTTAAACTCTCTTCAAGCCCGAGATAAATTTGAAAAAAGCTCAAAAGATTTATATATCACTTTTGAGTGATGAATAAATGGACAAAGCAAACAAGGTATTTTTGTCAATAGCACTCATTCTCCTAATAGCAGCTGCGCTAGTATATGTCATCTCTCCAAAGACAACAGGCTTAACTATAAATGAATATTCAGAAGAAGAGAATATAAAACTCGCAACATTTGCTGTCTGCGAGCAGAAAGAAAATTACACTCTCTGCAAAGACAAACTCTTCGCAAGCTGCGATAATATTCCAATTGAAATAAAAGAGCCCATATTCTACTGTAATGGAGAAGAATTCAACATAAGCAGCCTTCCCCTCGGAGAGACATATCAAATTCAGAACTGGAGCGACCCGAGGCAAGAGGATTTTATAACTGCATGGGCGGCTTCTGGATGAACAAAATGGACATAAAAAACAGAAAATTGAAAATACTGGCAGCATCAGACCTGCATGGAGAGTCAAAGCTCGCAAAAAGGCTTGCCTTGAAAGCAGAGAAAGAGCATGTCGACCTGGTGGTTTTGTGCGGAGATATAGTTGGCTTCAGTGAAACAAAAAACTTCATAAAACCATTCAAGGATAAAAACCAAAAAGTTCTTCTTGTCCACGGAAACCATGATACCCTTGCAACAGCTGATTTTCTTTCTGAAGTCTACGGAATAAAGAACCTGCATGGTTATTCTGCAAAATATAAAGATGTCGGGTTCTTCGGTGCGGGTGGAGCAGATATAGGCCCGGGCATAATCTCAGAAAAAGAGCTTTTTGAAACTCTTAAGAAAGCTCATTCAGGACTAAAAGGTATTGAGAAAAAGATAATGGTGACCCATATGCATCCATCTTCAAGTTTATCTGAATTCTCAGGACTACCTGGCTCAAAATCAATATCCAAAGCGATAAAAGAATTTAAGCCCGACTTTTTAATTCACGGGCACATCCATGAAGCAGCAGGAATTGAAGAGATGGTAGGAAAGACAAAAGTCATAAATGTCGGACGGGAAGGAACAATCTTAGAGATTTAA
>JBFYLR010000045.1:0-22256 GCA_041305305.1 Nanobdellota archaeon | reverse complement strand
TATTCAGGCAGATTTGTTGAGATTGGAGACTTCTATTATGAAGGGCTGGGGAATTTCAAAGGAGTTGCTCTTACCTCTTATAGTTATCTTAACATATTCAATGCAGCCAATGGAGAGTTTGTGACACAGTTTTACACAAACTGCTATACTATGACTGATTTGAAGCTTGCGGACATGGATGGAGATGAATATGATGATCTCGTTTACAGCGACAGCTGCAGCATGAGCACGATAAAGGCAATGAGCGGAAATGGCTTTGGAGATTTGTGGACAAACTATCATTCTGCAAGGGAGATTGCAATAGGCAAGCTGACAAACGATGAGATTGATGATGTTGCATTCGTAGGAGATTACGACAGCAATGGGAATAGTTATTGGTGCGGGGTGATTGACGGCTCGAACGGGGAGATATTGTTCAATGACTGCTCATATGAATATGATTATAATTATCAATCCGATCCTTACTATTATAAGTATTATCATAACTTCACAGAGGCAAGGGCTGTTGCTGTGGCTGACATGAACAAGGATGGATATGATGATGTTATATTCGGGCAACGTCATTACGATTATCTTAGTCTTGATGACAGGTTAGATCCTGAGAATCCTGTATCTGATTATCATTATGCTGAAGATTATGTAACCATCGTATTTTACTCTCATCAACAGACTGAGAGCGGTTTCGAGAGGCAGAGCAGTGAAGACATTGGCAATACAATCACTGACATTCAGGCAGTTAAAGGAAAGGCTGCTGTTGTAACAAGCGGACTTGGTGAGGACGGCGGGGCAACAATTTATCTTCTTGATGGAGAGATGAACAAGATTTTGGATAAACCTCACTCAGCATATTCTAACAACAATGATGGGGAAAGTATTATCGATGTTGAAAACTGCGGAGTGAATGTATTTGGCTCTGCTTCAAGAGACCAGAGTATTTACTTGTACAAGGAAGATGGAACTGTTGTCGGAATGGCGGGGCTTGGAGGAGATATAACTATGTTTAAACTATTTTCTCTTGGGGAAGGAAAGTGCATTGCTGTTGCGGCTAATGATGAGGAGGGTTCTAGTTGGGTTAGCATGGCTGCTGCAGGCAAGGCAGACATTCATAATCCAATTTCTGCATCATCAAAAGGGGGGAGATTGGAGGCTGCAGCAGAAGACAGCAGTGGTAGTGTGCTGCATGTGTTTGAGTTCAAGGCATCTTCTGTTTTTGATTTACCTGATGGAGTTTATACCGAACAGAAGGAGAATTCTGACGGGAGCGTGAATGTTACTCTAAAGAATGAAGAGACTGAAAACAATATATTTGTGATTGAAGTGCCTGCAGGTGAGACTCTTGACATGACAAATGTAACTGTTAATATCACAGAGGGAGAGATTATCAAAATAACAGGGCTTTCTAATGTGACTAAGAGTGTTTATTTTGTGAATGCCTCTTCCAAACTTTGCATACTTGATTCTGAGGAATTGGCTTCTTTGACTGCTGGAGATAGTTGTGAGGACTCTGGCGAATTTGAGCTTGACTGCCCTGGAATTGCAATAAGCCCTAATGGGCAGACTGTGACATGCACTCTTGACGGCACTACTGCAACTGTCGGACCATTGAATCATTCTGGGGTTACTATCTTTGTTGTTGGGGCTGTTACTACTCCTTCAGCTGTTAAGTCAGTTGGAGGTTCAACAGGGTGCATAAGCAAGTGGGAATGCGGAGAATGGAGCAGCTGTGTTAAAGGCGGGACAATGACAAGAATCTGTGTTGATAAAGGAAATTGCAATAAGCCTGATAGGACTGAAGTAAGCTCATGCGATTATGTTCCAACTGCAGAAACTGAGAAGCCTGCAGAGAAAGGAGTGCTCTCTTCTATAACTGAAGGAATATTCTCAGGAATCAAAGGGGCGCTCTCATTTATTATGATTGCACTTGGCGTAATTGTCCTTATCGGAGCAGGAATTTCATTCAGGTTCTGGCTGAAGCAGAGGAGAAAGTACAAATTCTAGAATTAAATCTGAAATAGTCATCTTTTTAAATTATCTAAACTACCTATAAATTGAAACTAGCTCCCGTAGTCTAGTGGTCAAGGACGAGGCCCTCTCGTATTGCCGGAGTATTTGTCGACGAGACGAAAACTTCAGCCTTCTCTAAGGCAGGCATATTTGAATTATTGCCTTATAGCAAGCCCTAAAGGTGAGCTTTTCATGGCAATGGAGAACGGCCTAAACCCGGGTTCAAATCCCGGCAGGAGCATTTGTCTTTTCTACCAAGCAGAGCGAGGTAGAAGGCTACTGACGGCACTAAGAATTCGCAAATTCTTTCAGCCGGCAGGAGATGTCGAGTGAATCAAATTAGTTTTATCTCTTAAGCTCTTCACCATTTGGCATAATAATTGTTGAAGGCGTTCCAGGCAAAGTGCCTCCATCGAGAACGATATCCACATTGCTTAGGATTTCAGTCTTTATTTCTGCAACTCTTGAAGCAGGAGGTTCGCCTGAGAGATTAACGGATGTTGTTATAAAAGGCACTCCTGCTTTCTCAACAAGTTTGGCAAAATCATTGTCCGGTATTCTTACTCCCAATGTATCTGATGAGGAAACATAATTTAGGAAGTTCTTGTCTTTCTTCCAGAGGACAAGAGTATAGGCGCCGGGAAGATATTTGTCAATATCCACTTTATCTGTCATAAGGTGTGCACTTATCCATTCTTTTGAGGGCGCAATGACTGAGAGAGGTTTTTCCTTTTCTCTTGCTTTTATGAGCTTTATTCTGCTTACTGATGATTCGTTTTCTGCGTTGCAGCCCAATCCATAGACTGTATCTGTTGGATAGATAAAAACTTTTCCTGCTTTTATCATATCTATAAGCTTCTCTTCAGGGTATTCATAATAATCCATAAAAATAAATAAAAGGGAGAAGTTTTTAAGTTCTCCCCTTTTTATTGGTTGTTTTTATTTTTTACAGCCGCATCCACCAGAACCCGCACATTGGCAATTTCCGCATCCACAGCTTCCATTTCCGGAAGCATGCAGGCATGTTCCACTGCATCCGCCGTTTGCACCGCATGTTTTCGCGGCAGGCGCGCTATCTGCAGAATTTGCCTCGTCTGCTGAAGCAAATGTTGCAAATGCAAATGTGCCTGCAATTGCAAGCACGCCGATGACGATTGCTGCTATTATCCATGTTTTCATGTTTTGTCCACCTCCATGTGAATTTAATTAATATTTACAAGAAATCCTTTATTATATCTGCTATGGAGAAACTAGTTTCACCTACTAAAAATGAATAAGGAGAGCAACAGGTTAAAGCGTGAAGATGATGAACTTTCTGGGTTTGCTATGCAGATAATTCTGTTTTATTTTAGGATAACCACGTTGGTCATTCCTCTGCGTTTTCTCTCAATTATCTGTTTTGCTTCGAGCTTGTCGAGAAGCCTCGTTATTCCTACTTTTCCGATGTTTAATTTTTCCATCAGGGTTCTTTGGAATATCGCGCCATTTTCTTCCTGAAGAATCTTTACGACCTGCTTTTCTTCTTTAGAAAGATTGCTTAAATCCAGAGGTTTCTTTCTTTCTTTCTGCGTTCTGATAATTATTTTCTCGTGTTCTTTTGAGAATATGAGGAACAATCCTATTAGAAAGACAAGAGCTACTATTGCGAGGCTTATCCAGGTTTGAAGCGAGATTGTCGTATACATTGAGCATGTTGGACCATGACTGCAGGTTGCCGAGACTATATCTCTCAGTCCTTTATTGAAGAGCCAGACTACTGCAGCCATTATAACTGCAATTCCTATGACTAAGAAGCCTACATTTTTGTTTTTCATTCTTCTCTATTAACTTATGAATATTTAAGGTTAATGAAATTATCTTCTTTCTTCGTTGTCTGCCCTAATAGTTTCAATAAGGGCTGCCGCCTGCAAGTTCTGGATATTGAGCGTTAATTCTAATTTGCCCTCTTTTCTGTCTCTTTGAGCTCTTTCCCATTCTTCTTTCTTTGCTTTCTGGGATTTCTCATATTCCTCTAACTCTTTTGAATATCTTTCTGTTGCTTCTTTGTCAAATTCGACTCCTTCTATCGCATTGACTATATAGTTGATAAGCCCCTTTAGAGTATATTTTGAACCCTGCGGATGATAACCTCCTTCAGGCGTTCTTTTTAATATCTCGTAAGGTTTATGATTGGTTTGGGACAATATTACTTTAACTGTTTCTTTTGCCATTTTGTTTTTATTGAAAGGAGGTTTTTAAGTTTTATTATAAAAGAAATAGCCCTGCTCGCACACGCAGAACAAAGTTCCGCGGTGACTTCAACTTTCACAAGTTGAAGTGATTCGAACCTTTCGGTTCGAAGGTATGGTTTATCAACCATACATAGCCCTACTCGGATTCGAACCGAGGTTTACGGCGCCAGAGGCCATTGTACTTGACCACTATACTATAGGGCTATGATTATAAGTGATTTAGAGTAATTTTAAATGTTTTCTTAGCAAGGTTTTTATAGCAGTTTTGTTTATAGATAATAGAGGTAAATGAATAAAAGAAGATGGTGAGCTGGCTGTTAGTAGGAATCATTCTGGTGATTTTAATAATTGTGGGCATAAAATTCAAGGAATTCGGGCATAAGACTAAGTTTCACGCACTCCTTTTTGTTTTAGGAATACTGCTCCTGACATTAGGGTTTGTCTGGTTCAAAGTGCGCCCTGATTTGACAACATATAATGGTTTTCTTTTGCTTGGAAAGGCATATTATTCCTGGGGTGCAAGCTTGTTCGGCAACATGGGGCATATAACAGGTTACGCTGTTCAGCAGGATTGGGGCGTTAGCAATATCACTTCAGTAATACCATGAAAATAGTTCTTTTCATTGTTATTTTTCTGCTTATAGGCGCCTTTTTTATAATAAGCAATAATAATCTTCATCTTGGGAATTCAGAGCAGTTTGATTCTTTTATGTCGCAGTATTATGGGTGGTTTATGCAGCTTGGGAAGAATGCCGGCTCTGTAACTGCGTATGTCATAAATGTTAACTGGCTGCCTTAGTTATCTTTTTATAGTGTTTCTCATTTGTCTTTCTGCGCCTCTATAGCTCAGCTGGTTAGAGTACCGCCTTGGTAAGACGGGGGTCCCGCGTTCAATCCGCGGTAGAGGCTTTTTTATAAGCTTAGCACAATCAGAATGCCTATTGTGTTGAATGTGAAGGATATGAGTGCAAGCACGCTGGTTTTTATTTTTGTCAATCCCGCAAGCATTATAACTCCTGCTTCATCAGGAAGAGGCGAGGCAATTATAATTCCTGCGAAGGTATACAACAAGTATACTTTTATTTTGTGCCCAAATGTTTTATCAATGAGATCTGAGACTGAGCGGATTAGTTTTGTGTGCTCTAATCTCTTGAATTCGTCCATGAAAGAGAATCTTGCAAACTTGAATATAATCAAATCCCCGAGCAGTGCTCCAAAACCTCCTAAAATGCCTGCGAGCCAGATGCTCTCAGGGTTTAGAGTCAAGAAGAATCCTATTGCAAATGGTGTTGTAAAACCGAATGTAAAGAATAACCCTGCAATAAATACCCCTATAAGCCCCCAGGAGCCGAGCTGCGACATAAATGCGCCTACTTTTGGGTCGCTGAAGAGGAAGTAGGCAGCTATTATTGCCACGACGAGTCCTGCAAGCTTGGGATATTTGAAATTGTAAATTATTCTAAGCTCTTCTTTGATTAGTTCGAATTCTTCTCTTATGAAACTCTTCTCTTTTTCTATTAATTTTTTCTCTTTCTTTTCAAGCTTCTTCTCTTCTTTTATGAGTTTCTTCTCTTTTTCAAGCAGATTATTCTCTTTTTTCATGTTTATCCTTATATTTTTATGTTAAATAGCTTTGCGGTTTCAAAGAATATCAGCCCGGCTGAAGACATTAATACCACAAATCCTAGTTCGAGCAGTGAGAGTGCCTTTAATCCGAATATTAATGAGAGAGGGGTATAGACTGCAATTAACTGCAGGACTACCGCGGCTGCAACGGCTATAAGAAGGAATTTGTTGCTGAAGAATCCTATTTCTTTTATTGGCTTCTCTGAACGGCAGGTGAAAATTATAAACATCTCATAAAAGACTGCTGTTGTCAGAGCCATTGTTCTTGCTTTCTCCAAATCCTGCTTGTAATAAAGGAGAAATACGACTATTGCTACTATAAATAAAATTATTCCTGCTACGATTGTGAATTTCCATATTCCTCCGAGTATGCTGTCTCCGTGATTTATAGGCTTCCTTCTCATTATATCTTTCTCTTCTTTTTCAACTGTCAATGTGAGGCTCGGAAGAGAGTCGGTTATGAGATTCATCCATAATATCGCAAGAGGAAGCATTGGCAATGGGAGATAAATTACCAGGGCAAGCATTACAAGGAGAAGCTCTCCTGCATTTGCTCCGAGATGGAACTTTATTGACTTCTTCATATTGTCATAAACCCTTCTCCCTTCTCTTATTGCCTGTACAATTGTGCTGAAGTTGTCATCTAATAAGATAATATCTGAGACTTCTCTTGCTACATCCGAGCCTCTTATTCCCATTGAAACGCCTATGTGCGCCTCTTTAAGTGCAAGAACATCATTTACTCCGTCTCCAGTGACTGCAACAATCTCTTTCTGCTCTTTTAATGTCTGGATTATTTTAAGCTTAAGCTCAGGAGTTATTCTTGCGAATATTGTCTTTTGAGAGACGCAGTCATTAAATTCTCCTCTGGACATTCTTTCCATGTCTTTTCCTTCTATTGCGTCGCCATCAAGGTCAATCATCTTACCTATTTCAACTGCAGTAAGGACAGAATCTCCTGTTATCATTTTTACTTTTATTCCGGCCGCCCTGCAATCTACTATGGCAGATTTTACCTCTTTTCTTGGGGCATCGAGCATGCCCTGGAATCCGACAAATATAAGGGCTGACTCTGCTGATTCCTGAGATAATTTATTTGGGAGGGGCTTATATGCAAATCCAAGCACTCTCAATGCCTGTGAAGCCATTGATTCATAGACTGCGAATAATTCGAGCCTGCGCTTTTCTGCAAGCGCAACTATTTTACCATTTCTTAGCTCTCTTGTGCAATGCCTTAATATTACATCCGGAGCTCCTTTTACATAACTCATAACTTTGCCATTTCTTTCCCGTATTATGGACATCATCTTTCTTGAAGATGAGAAGGAATATTCTTTTATCCTAATTTCTATTTCAGTCTCATCTTTCTTTATAATTCCTGACTTAAGGGCTGATAGAGCGAGCGCCTTTTCAGTTGGGTCGCCTATTGCTTTTATGCTGTTTCCTTCAATTTCAACTCTTGCATTATTGCACATAACTCCTGTTCTCAGAAGTTCAATAAGCTCTTTGCTTGATTTGGGATTAATTTCTTTTCCTTTTTGGTAGAATGAGCTGTTCTGGATGTTAAAATGCTGGTTATTGCAGAATAAATGCGTTACAGACATGTTTTCTTCAGTTAAAGTGCCAGTTTTATCGGTGCAGATAACTGTTACTCTTCCAAGCGTCTCGGCTGCAGGCAGTTTTCTTATCAGCGCGTTTTGATATTTCATTCTTCTTATTGCGAGAGCCAGAGTGATTGCGATTACTGCGGGCAGCCCCTCGGGAATTACTGAAACTGCAAGAGATATTCCTGCAAGAAGCATTTCAAATGTTTCTTCTCCCCTGTAAATGCCTATTGCAATTGTGAATGCCGCGAGAATTAGCACAATCAGAGCAACTTTCTTTGAAAATGAGTCAAGCTTATGCTCAAGAGGAGTTCTTTTTGACTTTATTGTCTGAACCAAAGAGGCAATTCTTCCGAATTCAGTTGACATTGCAGTCGAGACAACTATTGCCTTTGCATTCCCTCTCATAACGGAGGTGCCTGCATAAAGCATGTTTTCCCTGTCTGCAAGAGGAGTGTCAATATTTATCGCTTCTGAGGATTTGTCCTGCGGGAAGCTCTCCCCTGTGAGAACTGCTTCATTTATCTGCAGTTCATCTTCATGCAATATTCTTGCATCTGCGGTTATTTTATCCCCTTCGGATATCAGTATTATATCTCCTGGGACAAGTTCAAGGGAAGGAATCTCATTTACAATACCATTTCGCATGACTTTTACCATTGGGATAAGCATCCCTTTCATTTCAGCTATCGTCTTTTCTGCTTTATATTGCTGGAAAAATCCTATTGTTGAGTTTATCATTACTATTGCAATAATTGCTGCGAAGTCTATGTAATGATGGATAAGGAGGGAGAATATGCCTGCTGCAATAAGAATAAGTATGAAAACTGACTTGAACTGCTCAAGAAAGATGAAGAAAGGGCTTATGGTTTTTATCTGCTTTAACTCATTTTTGCCGAATTTTTCGAGGCGTAGGGAGGCTTCTCTTGCCGATAAGCCGTTTTCAGATGAACTTAGCTCTGCTAATACCTCTCTTTTATCAAGGCCGTGCCACATTATGAATATTCAAGCTTTTTTATGTTAATAAAGGTTTTTTAGAGCTTCTTTTCTTCTTTAATCTCTATCTTCTCTACTTTTCTGTAAATTATCTTAATGGATAGATAGGCAATAAGGAGTGCTATGATAAAGAAGAATAATATGAGCTCTCCCATTTTGATATATCTGAGAATGCTGTTTGAAAGGGAACCAAGAAAGAATCCGAGCAGCGTATAGGTGAGGGATAGAGGGAGCGTTGTTATGAATGATGCAAATATAAACTTCTTTGCTTTTACTTTTGAAGAACCTATGAGAAGCAATCCTATGCTTGTGAGGGGAGGCATAAGTTTTAAGAAAATCATTATTTTCTTCAAATGGTTTTTGAAGTTGTGTTCGAGAAAATTCAGTCTTCTCTTGCTTATGCCTACTTTCTTGCCATGTTTTTCAATAACTCTCTTTCTTATGAAATGTCCTGCTATGAAATGCAGAAAGTCTCCAATTAAATCTCCTGCGAGGGCTATAAGGAATACAAGGAGGACATTAAAATAGCCTAATGAGGCTGCGAATGCTGCTGCGGTTGTAACCACAGGGCCTTCTATGATTGTTCCAATCAATAGAAGAAGGTAGCCCTGGCTTTGGATGAAGAGAAGGGCTTGCTGGGCTATTTCGGATATCATTTAAGGCTTCCTGCAAAACTTTTTATCTCTTTTGCGAGAGTTTTGAACTTATTTAGCACAATTATATGGTCTGCGTCTTCAATTATTGCCGCTTTTGAGTGTTTGATTAGCTCTTTTATTCTGAGGCTTGAGCTTACCGGGAAGATTGTGTCATTTTTTCCGTGGAGGATTAAAACAGGAACTTTTATTTTTGGAAGGAAGTTCTCAAAGTCCGATTTGTACGCATGATAAATTGAGAACAAGTAGCTTTTAATTCCGGTATTTGATATATCTGCGATAGTTCTCTTTATATTCCAGTCGCCTGAACCTATGTGCTTTCTGTAATCTATATGCGCTCCTTTCTTCTTCAAAGAAGGGAGATAATCCATAAGTTTTGCTATTCCGAGCACAGGAAGTATTATTCTTGTCAGCCTTCTTCTTGAGGGAGAAGCATCGGGGCTTATCAGGATAACTGCCTTGACACGATTTTGGTGCTTTCTTATGAATTCAAGGGCAGGAAGGTTTCCAAATGAGTGGCTTACAAGGATGAACTTATCTATTTCTTCTTTTTTTATGACTTTTAATATGTCTTCTGCGAAGAGCCGGATGGAATAATCTCTTAATTTATTCGGGCGGAAGGACTTGCCATGCCCTCTTAAATCGATTGAAATTATATTGTACTTTTTATTAAAACTTCTTTCATAAGGCGTCCAGGCAGATGAACTTCCTGAAACGCCATGGACAAAAACTATTGTTTTTCTTTTTTTTGAAAAAGTATTCTTCTTATAATATATTCCATTTAGAAAGTATTCTTTCATTTTAGCACTTCTCTATATACTCTTTCTATTTTTGATACACTCTCGTTTATGTCAAATTCTCTGGAGAGTTTATGACTTGCTAGTGCCATTTTTTTCATTAATTTGCCGTTCATAAGGAGTTTCAGCAGTTTATCCGCCAAATCTCTCTCATCTTCAGGCTTGAAAAGGAATCCGTTGCCTCTTACAAAATATGTTGAAGCGCTTAATGGGGAATTTGCTATTATAATTGGCTTTCCGCATGCCATTGCTTCTAGAATAACCATCCCTTCAAGCTCTGCCAGAGAAGGAAGAACAAATATGTCGCACGCATTGTATGCCTCTACTAAATCTTCATCTGAGACTTTGCCGTAGAATGTAACTCTTTTCTGCAAGCCCAGCCTTTTTGACAGCTCCTCAAGGGAACTGCGAAGGTGTCCTATTCCGACAATATCTAGATGAACATTATTGAACTTATTTAGCACCAAAGGCATAGATTCTATTAACGTATTGACTTTCTTCTCAGGGTGGAGCCTCCCAACAAAGAGTACTCTTTTTTCTTTTGCATTAAATTTATGTTTTTTTGCAAATTTGTTTATTTTATTCTTCTTGAATTTTGAAAGATTCACACCATTTGATATGACTATTGTACTTATACCGGAGTTATGCTCTTTCAGAAGCCTCTCTGAGAATTGCGAGGGGCAGATGACTATTCCTGCTTTTTTGTATATCCATATCATATATTTATAGAATAAGCTGTCAAGCAGTCTGCAGCGCATAAATCTTGGGAGGTGAAGCAGGATGTTTTCAGGCTGAGTGTGCGAGTGGGCGACTATTCCGAGTTTAAGCTCTTTTGCAGCGTTTATGGAAGGGATTGCAGACGGAGTAGGTATCATCACGTGGAGAATATCTATCTTTTCTTTAAGGAATATTTCTTTAAGCTCTTTTTTCTTTGGGAACCCAATATAAAACTGATTCTCTGTGTAGGGCATCTTAACAGAACGGAAACGGTACATTTTCATTCCCTTGTAGCTGTCTATTTCAGGTGTATTGGGGTATCTTGCTGTGATAAAAATTATCTTGTGCCCTCTTTTCGAGAGTAGTTCTGCAAATCTTAAAGTGGATATAAATGAGCCGCCCACTTGTTTTCCCACGGGGTCACAAACTATTGCAATATTCATTTTTTTGAAGAGATTTCTCTGATTATTTCATTCCAGTTCTTTGTCCTGGTTATTTTGTCTGATTTAATATTTCTGTTCCAGGCATAATCGAGCATTAAAACAGGAACTCCTTTGTTTGCGCAGTTTATAGCTGCATGGGGGGAATCTTCAATCACAAAATCTGGCTTGTTTTTGAGGTATTTCCCTGTTTTTAATCTGGTTGCATATGAAGAGAGGATATTGGAATAACTAATGCCTGAGAAAGTATCTTCTCCGAATGTCTTGTTAATCCATTCTTTTGTAGATTTCGAGAAAGCTCTGAATCTGGAGGTTACTATGAATAATTTGTGCCCCTGTCTCTTTAACTTTCTTACTGCCCTAACTGCTCCTTTTATGGGCTTTATTGATTTTAATGAATTAGTTTGCTTGTAGAATCTCTTTAATTTCAGGACTCTTGTCAGAATGCTGCTCCCGAGCATATTATAACAGTCGTCCCTTTTCATGTCCGAGAGCTTGTATGAGGTATTATAATTCTTGTTGTTAAATCTAACAAGCTCTTCCTGATAAGCTGCGAGCGTGCCATCAAGGTCTATTCCTATTTTTAATGAAGTCTTCTTCATGCATCCATTATGAGAATATATGTTTTAAAGTTTGTTAAACGGATATCTGCCGATGAGGGATAATCTTTTATACCCTCTAACTTCGTTTATCTATGGCTTATAAAATATTTGATGTTAAATTCAGGGATAAAAAGACAAAAGCGAGAGTTGGAATTTTGAACACGAAGAGCGGGAAGATAGAGACTCCTTTTTTCATGCCTGTTGCAACAAAAACAGCTGTTAAGCATATAAGTGCATGCGATTTGCATGAGATGGAGGCAAAAGCGGTCATTTCGAATGCGTTTGTGCTCTTTCTGCGCCCTGGAACTGAGATGATTAAGAAAATGGGAGGGATTGCGAAGTTTATGTCTTACAAAGGGATTGTTTTTACTGATTCAGGGGGTTTTCAGATGTATTCTCCAAGGCTGTACCTTGGCTCAAGGGATGAGGGAGTTACATTCAGAAATCCCTATACTGGCCAGAAAATATTTGTAACTCCTGAAAAAGATATGGAAATACAGCTTGATTTGGGGAGCGATGTGGCTATGTGCCTTGATACAATGCCTTTATTGTCTCATTCAAAGAAAGCAATAGGGGAAGCTGTTCTGCAGACCGCGAGATGGGCAAAAAGATGCAGGAAGCACCATAATGAATTGCAGAAGAAGACTCCTCTGGGGAAGAGGCAGCTTCTTTTTGGCATAATACAGGGAGGGATTTATCCTGATTTAAGGAAAATATCTGCAAGAGATTTGCTTTCAGTTGACTTTGACGGCTATTCCATTGGGGGGCTGGCTTTGGGAGAGGCGAAAGAAGACGAGTATAAAATGATAGATGTTGTTAAATCAATGATTCCTGAGAAGAAGCCCGTTTATCTTATGGGAGCAGGAGAGCCTTTGGAAGTTTTAGAAGCTATCAAAAGAGGAGTTGACATATTTGATTCAAGATTCCCGACACAGAATGCAAGGAGAGGAGGGATTTTCACATCTGAAGGAAGAATCAACCTGAAAAATGCAAGCTTCAAGACAGACAAGAACCCCATTGATAAGAAATGTGGATGTTTTGTCTGCAGGAGATATTCAAGAGCATACATAAGGCATTTGCTTCTTGAAGAAGAGGGGGCGGGATTGAGGCTCGCTAGTTATCATAATCTTCATTTCATGCAGAAACTTGTGAAGGACGCGAGGGAAGCTATTAGGAAGGGGAAGTTTTATAAGTTCATAAAAGATTTCGAGAAGAGATGGAAGGGTTGAAATGGCAATAAAAATAAAATCAGAGAGAATTATAACGGAAGAGTCCAGGTTTTTTAGGGTTATTCCTGCAAGCAGGCTGGAAGGTGTGACTTGCCCGCACTGCCAGGAAGGTTTTGATACAAGTGTTAACTGGATGGAAGGATATAGGGCGAAGGTTGATGCTGGCCCAATTGAGAAAGGAGAGACTTACCACAAGGGCTGTTTGAGAAGTTATCTTCTTCCCCTTGCAAATTCTGGATGTTAATCAATAACTATTTAATCTATGTTTCTGAGGTTTTATAATGAACGCTGACGAGTTAAAGAAAGATTATGCTGTTTTTGAGAAGAAGTATAATTTGCCGAAGTTTGAGGTTCTTAATGAAGAATTTGAGATTGAGAAGATAAAGAGGAAGAGCGGGATTCTTCTAAAGATGATAAGAAAGGTGATGACTGAGAAGATAATAAATTCGATGAATTTTATTGAGATGGTTCTTAATCCAATGAATGCTCCAAGGATTTATCTGCCTTATATAAAATCTATGACTTCAAAGGACAAAGAAGAGGTAGATAAACTCTATAATGCTCTCTCAGATGTTGTTTTGAATTCTCTGGGGCTTGAAATTGACTATTCTGAGAAAAACGAAGCTGATGCAATCATTGAAATATGCAGGAAGTGGGAGGAGTCAAAGCCCGCTTTCAGGAAGCTTGTAAAAGGCATACAGAACCCTGCAGCTGCCGCAACAAGAGAAAGAAGCTATTTCGGGTAATAAGGTTATTTGATGGGGTTAAAATATCTTAAATATCTCTTCCAGGGAAATTTCAAGAACTGCAACAGGAGTTTTAATGTTCCAGTTTCTTAGGGTTTCAGGGTGAATTTCTCCAAGATATCCTATTTCTTTATTGTTTATGATAATTGAGCCTGTTCTTCCTTCTATTAATCCCTGTTTCTGTGTTTCTTTCAGCTCATATTTAAAATCTATTATTCTTGCAAGATAATCAAGAATCTGCTTTATATCTGTGAAATTTCCAGGGGATGAGGCAATAATGAGGTTTTTATGCTCTTTTATTCCTGTCTCCTCTTTGCTGTCCCTAGTGAAGACGGTGCCTATTTCAAAGAGCTTTTGGGGATATTCGTTGTCTTTATTGTCTGCGAATATTCTAAGTGATGGTATAATAAGATTGGGGCGCAAAATCTTGTAGTCTGTCTTTGAGTTTTCGACTTCTATCTTTTCTTCATCCGAGAGTTTGGCTTTTTCTGCTTCTTCATGCTTAATTAAGTGGTAGGATGATGTCTCAATAAGGTTTAATCCTATTAGGGTTTCTGCTATTTTTCTCTCTATTTTTGATTCTTTTGATTCTTCTCCTATTGTTGCTACTTCTGGTATTTCTGGAACTAGATTTTCATATCCATATGCTACTGCAATGTCCTCTATTATATCCACTTCGTGCAGGACATCGCTTCTCCAGGCTGGCACTGAGACTTTTCCTGATTTGTATTCATATCCCATCTTTGGAAGAAGCTTTTGCAGGTCTTTTTCCTTCAGATTTAATCCTATCAGCTTGTTTGCATTCTCAATTGAGAGCTTTATTTTCTCGGATTTCAAGTCAGGAGTTGTTACCTTACAATTCTTTCCATAATCTAAGTCCATTGCATAGACTGCCCCGCCCATATCTGCAAGTGTTGTAACAATTATGTTAAGTATCTTCTTCAAGGTTTTTAAGTCAGAGCCGGAGCATTCAATAAAGACTTCTGTTGTCTGCGTCGTAATTCTCCCTGTTTCGTTTGAGTTGATTATTGGAGGCATTGAGAGAATGTTTCCTTTTGCATCTTTGAAAACGGGGTATGTGGAACAACCTGCAAGAAGTTTTGCAAACTCTTTTCCTGTCTGATGCTGCTGCAATATCTGCTGTCCTGTCATTTCCTTATCGCTTTCAAGCGGGCGGAACTTTATCTCTCCTGGTTTTTTAGCTTCATAGGTTATGGGGAGAGTTATTTTCTCAAGAGGATAGATGCCTATTGCTGCTTTCTTCCTGTTTCTGCCTATTGTTGAGTGCAGTTTCTCCTGCATGTCAATTATTTCCTTTATCTTTTCATCATCAAACTTAAGCTTCTTTACAATTGCGCAGGCAGTATAAGGTCTTATATCTCTGACAGATTGGTCAACTGTTACCTTAAAATCTTTTTCAGGCGCATGAATACGGTATTTTGTCTCCTTTGGATTAAAGTAGGTATTAACTGCTCTTAGGAAACCTTGTAATGAGAGCAAATCTGGCCTATTTGGAGTTATTTCTATCTCAACTTCCTCGCCTTGGATAGAGATAGGTATTCCTATCATCATTATCTTGTTGATGTTTTCTTCGCTGAGCTTTATGTGCTTTTCAACTTCTTTTTTAGGGAATTTTAGGGTTGCCATTTTAACTTAACACCTTCACTTTGTTTATTGTTATCATCACTGCACCTTTGCAAGGTTCTCCTTCATTTATAGGTATTTTCTTGATAAATTCTATCCATTTTCCTGAAGTAAAGTATTCAGCTTTTCCTTTCAGTTCATATCCCACACAGTTCTTTTCCCAGTTTTTAGCCCAGACTGCTAAAGACACATTCGGATTTTTCTTGATGTTCTTAATAGTCTCAATTAGATGATTATCTGAGATGATTAGATGATTTTTTGATATAACCTTTACATAGGCAACTGCTATGTTGTGAGGATTTCCCGTTTCATCTGTGGTTGCTAATCCAAGCGCATTAGTTTCTATCATCTTCTTCATTCCTTCATTTATCATTTTATCCACTCCTTCTTCTGCCTCAAGTCTTTTATGTCGTTTGAGTAGAGTTCTCTGAGGTCTTTGATCTTATAGAAATCAGTTATTATTCTGTCGAATCCCTGCCCCCAGGCTAATACTGGGATGGGTTTGCCCAATAGAGGTATTGTAACTTCGGGGCGGAATATTCCTGCGCCCCCGAGCTCTAACCAGACTTTTCTCTCGGGGTGCCAGACTTGAACCTCTACAGATGGCTCCGTGTATGCAAAAAATGATGGGACGAATTTTATTTTTTCAAATCCCATCTTCTTGTAAAATTCTTTTAGATAGCCTAAAAGGTGCCTGAACGAAGCATTTGGGTCAATTACAATTCCTTCTGTCTGGTGGAATTCAAATCCGTGGCTCCAATCGACTGTTTCATTTCTGAATACTTTTCCTATTGCGAAATATTTTGCAGGCAGGTCTTCTTCTTTTAGTTGTGAGAGTGTTCTTGCTGAGAGACTTGTTGTGTGGGTTCTAAGGACTATTTTCTTTGCTATTTTCTCATCCCATTTATAGTTCCATCCTTTGCTGTTATCAACCCCTGCTTCATGGGATTTTTTAACTGCATTGACTATTTTTGAATCAGGAAGTTTTGCTTCTGCTCCTTTTATGAAAAATGTGTCCTGCATTTCTCTTGCAGGATGGTCTTGCGGGGTGAATAATGCATCAAAAACCCAGAATGATGAGTCAGTCATATTCCCCGTCATTTCCTTGAATCCCAAGTCAGTCCATATCCTCTTTGCATATTCTATAGATTGGTTTACGAAGTGCTTCTTTCCACCATTAACTATCGGGACTGGAGCGCTTATATCATATTTCCTAAATTTCTTTCCTCTTTGCCAGTCATGGATTATTTCTGGCGTGACTTCTTCAAGAAGGTCCGATTTGATATCTTTTCCTGCTATCTGCTTTCCTGAGCTCGTCAGCTCAAAGCTCACAATTGGTTTTTCCTTGATTTCAATTATATCTTTTCTTCTCTTAAGATGTTCAAGGGCATAAAGCAGTTCAGGGGAGAGAGAATCTTTTTCTGCAGGAAGCATATCTATAAGCTGTTCTTCAAATGATTTCTTTGAGAGTTCCTCCTTTGTTGCATTAAGGGATATCTTGCTCCCCATCATGTTTATCATTGCCTTATTTTTCAGGACGCCGAGAGAGACTTTGAATTCGTTCTCACTTAGTTTGGAAAGCTTCTTTGCTTCTTCTAACTCGAGGCCCTTGTTCTGCTCGAGAACTATAAGTAGATTTCTCTCAGGAAGATTGTGCTTTTTGTAATATACTCCATTTGTGCCAAGCTCTATTGTAGTTTTTGATGATGTTTTAAGCCTGACTAACCCTTTATTTTCTAGAAATCTTAAGGCTCTAAGAACCGAAACGCCGTCTAATCCCGTTTTCTTTGCTATTTCATCTGCGTTTTCTTTAAGGAAAGGGATTATCTTTCTTTCCAGAGGAGAGAGAGTTTCAATTAACTCTCCGATGTTCTTATTCTCTTCTTTTGGAACTGCACTTTTCTCTTTTGGCATGGTTGTATGATTTAAGATAGATTATGGGCATTAAAAATCTTATTCTCTCTACAACCTCCAGCGGGTTCTAGGAGTCCAGCAACCCTCCAACTGCTTCTTTTGCTTGTTTTGTTGAGGCGCCAAGGCTTGTCATAAAAGAAAAGGCCTCTTTGGCGTCTCGGTAGTTTAACAACACTATCTTAACATTTGATTTTCTGCAGAGCCTTATGTTTTGAATTAGTCTTTCCAGTCTTTTTGCTTTATCTTCTTTGTCAAGCTGGTTTAGCTCTTTCATGTCTATGCCAAGGGAGACTTTGTTTTTAGCAGCTATGTGGGCTAAAACCTCATTAAAACCCGAGTCTATATTTCTCAGTGTTCTTTGTCTCACTCCTCGTTCAATACCAAGAAGAATGTCAAAATGCCCATATTCGAGTATTTTACGGTTGAAATCATCATTTTGAGCTTCTATGATAAGTGGCTTTTCTGCCGATTTCTTAATCAGGTTTTTGGTTTGTTCGATGTTTGAGGCAGATATCATTTCTTCTTTACCTTCCAGACAGAGAAGAAAGGGGTTTCTGAGCAAGCCTTGTATTCCTCCGGGAATAACTTTTTTGCTTTGTTAATGGGATAGGCATCTTTGTAATCTGCGATTTCAAATTTGTTTCTTATAATTGATTTTATCACACTTTCATAGGTTTTGTGGAAGAAGAACATCCTCAGATTTCTGCCCTTTACATGGCGCCAGGTGGCGGGCATTTTCCTCTCATTGAAATAATCTCCAAATACTCTGAATTTCCTACCTTTGTATTTTATCTTCTTTCTGCTCTCGCCGACAGGGTTGCCTGAGGAAAATACAAAATATCCTCCTTTTTTCAGGACTTTTGATACTTGCTTAAACATCTGGTTCCAATCCTCGAGGTAATGCACTACCAAAGATGCGAGAACAATGTCAAATTTCTCTTTAAACGGGATGTTATATCCAGAACCTTGTTTAAAATCAAGCTCTGGATTTTCTCTCTTTGCTATCGCTAGCATCTCGCCAGATATATCAAATCCGCTTACTTTTGCACCCATTTTCGTGAGAAGTTTGGCGTAAATGCCGGTGCCGCAGCCAAAGTCAAGAATCTTCTTTCCCTTTACATTGCCGAGAAGTTCGAGGGTGGCTGGCATTTCAAGCATCTCATTGTAGAACCATCCATGGGGATATTTCTGAGTTCTATTAAAATGATATGTCTCTGCTACAAAATCATATTTTTCCTGCGCTTCTTTTTCTTCTTTAGTATTCATTTTATCCAGAAATAACCGTGCCTACAAAAGGCTTTCCTTTTAGGATTTTATCGAGGTTCTTTATTGTTGGTCCGATTATGTATGTTTTGATTTTATGCTCTCTGATTATTGAAGCTGCTTCCTGGTCGAGAACAAAGTGCTGTCCCGGGGCGTATTTTGATTTATCCGCCATCTTTTCGAAGTTTTTCCAGTTTATTTTTCCTATAAATTTAGCGTCTTTGTCTTCAAGTGGGTTTGAAGTGTAAAGCCCTTTTATGTTAGTTATATTGATGAATCCTCCTCCCAGGAAGTTTGCAAGTCTTGCTGCTGTTCCATCGGATGTAGAGCGCGGTTTGTATCTCAGCGCACCGCATATTGCAACATTGTTCTTTGCCAGGGCATCTTTAACATCTTTCATATCTCCGGGAAGTTTATCATTTGCGTCGCTCTTTCCAAAGAATTGCATCATTAATCGGGCATTCATTCGTGTCGCCATTATTCCTGCGAGAGATAATTGTTTTTCTGACTGCTTATCTGCTTTGAGGATCGAGATATATTTTCTTGCTATTGTTCCTCCTCCGCAGACAATCACAAATTTCCATCCTTTATAGTGCCTTCTTAGAGTATGTTTGAATTCTTCGAGAAAATTGAAGTCTATCTTATCGGGAACTATGAGGGAGCCGCCGAGACTAATCACCATCACCTTTTTCATATATTTTTGAGGTTTGTTTTTTATTTAAAGATTTGCTATTGGACATATATGCGCTTTAGTATCCTAATTGTTTTTAAATGGGGTTCTTATCCTTAAATATGAGCGATGAGTTGCTTACTCCATTTGATGGCTTCTTAAGTAGAGAGCCTCATTTTAAAGGGCTTGATGATTTTGTGCGCAGACTCCCATTTTTATGCTCGCAGAAGGTGACGCAGTGTGGTTCTATGGGGCCGAGAGGTTATTGGTATGGGAATGACGAGAAAGGCAAGGTGGAGGGTGAATTGTCTGATTCTATGGATATTATGGGAGCAAGGTTGTTTTGGGGCAGTCACAATAATGTTGGTGTTAGAACGAGGCTTGAACTTAGGTTTTTGTCTGCTATTTCCGAACCGGACTACAGAGTTATGGCTATTGAATCCATGAATGAATCTTTGTTAAAGTATCTATCGGATTCCAGAGCAGTCAATTTATCAGACAGCCGGTTCGGTGACAGCGAGCTATGCAGGCAGGGTGAATCCTTCTCATTAATTGCTCCTTTAACAAATTCAGGCGATTCTTTTGATGAGAGGCCTGTCAGATATTTTAAGCCATATTGGACAAGAGTTATGAGTCCGATTATAGCCTCAATGATAAAATTGTCAAACAGGGCAAAGTAGGCTGTTTTATTTGAAGATAGTTCCGTTTTCCTGGCTCCACCAGAGCAAATCCAGTTCGTCCGCAGGAATGCCTATTTTTTCTGAAAATTTGAGGTATTTCTGCTCCTTTTCAAAGTAGTCTTTTCTTGATTTTATCTTCTCGTCTTCTATGACATTAAGGGCTTTTAGGTTCCTAAGAATATGCCTGTCTAAAATAGCTATTTTATTGTCTGATTTCCCTATATTTCTAAGGAAATGAGATGCCTCTTTTAAACCATAACCTTTTACATTGTCTGCGAGCCAGTTTCTGAGCTCTTTTATATCTGCGTTATTCATGGCTTGTTTAAAGTTGTTCCACTTTGCCTTGTTAGCAAGAAGATATCTTGTTTTATTGTTATGGAATCTTGTTCTTGTCTTAAGCACTTCAATAATCTGATTTTCTGTAGGGTTTTTCAAAGAGGTTATTTGTTCCACAGCAGTCCAGCATCTCTGCGCATTGCTCTGAGGGGTTAAAATGCAGAACATAAACTCTTTCTCTTTGTCAGAATCATTCAGCTGTTTGAACTCACCAAGTCTATGCTTAATGCTCTCTCTTTTTGAATCGTACGCTTGTTTGAGCTCCTTTAGCTGTGTCTGTCTCACGAAAAAAGGTGTGGAACAACCTTTAAATATTCTATTTTTCTCTAATTCTTGGTTGAAAAAGAGAGTTTATGGTATACAAGAGGTATGTTAAAAAGAATGGTAAACTTCACGGACCTTACTATTATGAATCTTATCGCGAGAATGGTGTCGTAAAGAAAGTTTATCTCGGACAAAAATTGCCTTCTAAGGCTCCTTCTGCAATTACCGGAGTTGTTCCACGACAAAATGACTTTAACGGATTGAAATTTGCATGGATTGTTCTTGCTTCTGCGCTTGTTGTTTTATTGATTGCTCTTGGGTTATTCTTCATGCAGCCTACAGGAAAAGTGATTCTTGATACTCAACCAATTTATACCATAAACGAGCCTTTGGCTGGAAGCGTCTCAATATCGCTCCAGCCGGAGGACTCAATACAAAAAGATACTGAAATAAAGTTAACTCTTTCTAAAGATAATATTGTTCTTGCTGATGCAACAAAGACTTTTGAGGAATTTTTGGGAAATCAAATCGGATATATAGAAATTATAAATGAAAGTTATTCCTGTTCAAATGTTACGGCGCCGGTTTATGAGGAAGTCTGCCATAATGAAACTACCGGTGGAACAACTCAGGAAGTTTGCGAGGATGTTGGCGGAGAATCCTGTTATGACGAGATAGTGGAATCCTGTTATGACGAAGAGTTGGTTAATCCCGAAACAGGAGATTCTGTTATTGAGCATATTTGTGATGATGAGATTATATCTGTTTGCAATGGGACAACTGAGCAGGTTTGTCATAACGAGACGACTTCTGAAGAGACAATAACTGTGTGCGTTAATGAGAGTGTTTCTGAGATGACTGAGGAGCAGTGTGCAGCAATCAATACGAGCGAGTTTTATTATCGGACTGCGGGAGAATACTCAAGAAATTTAGCTGATTTTATTACATGGACTTTTGAAGAAGCAGGCAGTTACGTTTTAACTGTCAGTATTCCTGCTTTGGGAATTGAGAGTTCTGAGAACTTTGAAGTTGAGGCGGAAGAAGAGGAAGAAATTCCTGTTGAAGAGCCAGTTGTTCCTGAAGAAAATGAGACAATTCTGCCTGTTGAAAACAAGACGCAGCCTCTTTTGGGCATACAGGGCGGTGCTTTCCCAGATATCTGGTTTGTATCTCCCACTCCTGCAGATGACGCTAATTTGCCTGAGAATTCGTCTGCCGTGATTAACGTCTCAATGGACAACTCTGCAAATCTCACCCAGATGAAGTTCAATTGGAATGGGACGAATTACACGATTTACAATGATTCCCTTGTTCTTATGATGAACTTTGACAACAGAAGCGAATTGGGGGAGAATGATACGCTTGTAAAAGACTTGAGCAAGTGGGGGAATAATGGAACTGTCAGCGGAGCTGTTTGGAATGCGAGCGGGAAATATGGCGGGGCGTATACTTTTGATGGAGTGGACGATTATGTGAATACCTCAATTGTTGTGCCAGATGGCTTTAATTTTGCAAGGCGGGAGAGCAATGGCCAGATTGTAATTGAGACAGTCAGCAGCGGGTCATTTTATTCAGGATTTGTCCCAGAATTGAACAGATGGTATCACTGGAGCGCGGTCTTTGACAATTCTTCAAACAGCCAGAAGATATTTGTAAACGGCGAGCTGAAGAACTCTAGCGCTTATTTAGGAGAGAATAATCTTACACTCTCTGCTTGGGCATATCTTGTCAGCTCTGCGACTAATGAGAGAATATTTTCTGAGTGGGCAGTTGATGTAGCTAAAGTCCAGATTGGGGCCGGAGGAGATGGCGGGTGGTTTAATGGCACAATAGACGAACC
>JBFYLR010000044.1:0-7907 GCA_041305305.1 Nanobdellota archaeon | reverse complement strand
TCTCGCCATCGTAAGCACTTACATTACAGCTCATGCTTTCTCCTATCGAGAAAGAGGAATTGTCAATTGTTGAAACATTTACAAGAATGCCTTGGGCATTGTTTAATATTGAAAAGTTCATGTCGCTCTTAATAACCCCGTCCTTGTACCATGCGCCAACATAAGTGATATTATCCCCATCAGCGTCTGTTGCATTTACCCAGCAAGTCATATTCTCATATGAACCGTTAGTACCATAAGTTGAATTTACAACCAAGCTCTTTATTTCAGGAACCCTGTTTGTGTTTGTAATGTTTACCATTATCTCCTGAGAGGAATTAACTTCCCCGTCTCCGCAGCTGATAGAATAATAGTATATTCCGGCGTCATCAAAATCAGGATGCCTGTTCCCAAACAAGTCCATAGAATTATCAATAATCCCGCTTGCAGAGCCCATATCAAATATTGAACTGTCATTTATTGCATAATCTAAAACATCATTGTCTGCGTCAGAGCAGTTTACATCATAATAAAAGCTAGAATTCTCTGCAGTTGTTTTGTTCACAAGAGCAGGATTAAAATAAGGCGCTGAATTTAGAATAGTTATGTTGCTTCCAAGATAACTGCTGTTATACTGCCCGTCTGAAGCAAATACCTCGCAGCTCCAGTTCTCCCCTTTTCTAGTCAGAGAGCTTGAAATTTTTGAAAGATTTACAAGAACACCCTGGATATAAACTGAACTGACAAAGCTGCTGTTCAAAATATTATTTTTATACCATCTACCATAATAAGTCACATTATCCAAATCAATCTCGTCTGCCCTCGCCCAGCATGTTAAATTCTCGTTTGTAAAATTAGTTCCGTAGCTTGAGTTTACAATTACGATTATCATGCTAGGCACACTATTCACTTCTGTTAAAGGAAGATAATCCCCTCCTAGAATTATTCCTCCGCTTGAATTATGCGGAATGTAGACATTTCCAATCCCGTCGCCGTCCATATCCCATCCGGCGTAATCGCTCCAATAATTCCCTCCGATATAAGCCCCTCCGTAGATATTTACTCCGGAAGTTTTAGTGGTGTTCCAGTTGTTCGTTCCAGAACCATTGGCATTTATAGTATTGTTGAAATAATTGTTGTAAATGTTGTTTGAACTTGCGCCGCTAACCTTTATTCCGTAATAATTTCCGGTGATATTATTAAGATAAATATAATTTCCAGTCGAGCCTTCCAGACAAATACCGCATGAGCTTAAAGTTGCATTATTCAGGCTTATATTGTTCTGCTCGAGAATATTATTATTTGAATTTCCTGAGAGATATATTCCTCCGGCGCTGTTCCTGCTTGCCTTGCTGAAACTTATTGTGTTAGAACTGCTCCCATTGATAAACAGGGAATATTCATTCCCATCAAGAGAATTTGAGGCAATTCTGTTTAAGGTACTATCAACAACAGCAATTCCGTTTGTATTATTTGAAGCATTATTGAACGCAACGTAGTTGTTGTCTGCGCTCGGTCCGAGATAGATTCCTGCGTCCCAATTATTGTTTGCCGTATTATTTGTCATAGTATTATTGTCAGAAATCCAGTATATTCTTATTCCAAACTTGTTGTTATTTGCACTGTTATTTATCACACTGTTATTTACATTGCTTATAAGATAAATTCCGGTCTGACTGTTATAATTTGCAATATTGCCCATTATATTGTTAAAACTCGAATTTACAACAATCCCCTGCCTGTTCCCACTCGCATTTGAATTTATTATCTGCCCATTATGCCCTCCGTAATAATAAATAGCATATCTTTCCAAAGAACCATCAGCAAGCGCCCCCATTGTGACCTCGCAATTTCTCACTTTTGTCTGAGTCGCATTTGAATGAATCCCATAATAAGAAATAGTGCTTGTTGAATTGCCATAAACAATCTTATTGCTCCAGCCCATGCATTCAAGGGTTATATTATCGGCAAATATATTGAAGCATGTTCTATTTGAAGAAACAGGCTGTACAAGCCTGTAAATAGTGTTGCTCTGCGTAAGATTTCCGCATGCAGTTAATTCATTGTATCCTTCCCCGATAGTGTAATTTGTCCACCCAGTAACATTGAAAACGACAGTTCCGGCATTTAGATTTGTAAAGTTCCTGCACACTGAAGCAGGGCAGATATTTCCATCCCTTAATATCGCAGGTCTTGCAAAATCAGTTCTAACGCCGTAAAGAGTTATGTTTGCAGACTTGTTTAAACCTGTTCTCGCAGAATTAAGATAAGCAAGATTATTTGATATTTTTATGTCCGCGCTCAAATCGGCGCCCGAGCCATTGACTGCTCTAAGGAATCGTATCTGCCCATAACTATTCTCAATAGTTATTCTTCCTCCAAGTGCCCCAAAATTATATTTTTCAAAATCGCTGTTATTTATTACAGTCCCATTGAGTGAATCAAGAAATTCTATATCGTATGCTCCGCTTACTCTGCTGGATATGCTGAAATTAGAAAGCCTGTTATCAGGACTTGAAGTTGAAAGCAATACAGAAGAATTTTGTACATCGCTCGTAGAAATTCTTTCAAGAGTATTATTTGCGCTCGCATAAAACGATAGAGAGTATGGATTTGAATTGCTGCTTGAATTCAAAATAGTGCTATGGCTTGTTCTTATAAGCAGGAATCCTCCTCCAAGAGTAGAGTTTACATTTTCGATATATGAGCGGTCTGCATTGCACAGAACTATCTCAGAAACTCGGCTGTAATTCAGCTCAGCGCTCTCATTTGAGTCAAGAGTATGATTGTAATACTTTATTGCTCTGCCTGATTCTCCGGTGTTATTAGCCACATCATTATTGCATCCCGAATCAGAAGTTGCTGAAACAAAAATATGATATGGCTTATTCCCAGAGAAGGCATTAAAACTTACATTGTTGCTCATGCTGTCTTCTATAAATATCCCGCTCATATCATTTCCGGACAAATTGTTGAATAAGACGCTGTCGTTAGTGCAGTCAACAAGCCTTATTCCTGCCTCGTAATTATCCCTTACGCTGTTGTTCAATATGTTTGAGTGGTTTGAAGCAAAGAGATAAATTCCGCTTTCAGACAAATCATTTACAACCGTATTGTTGGAAATAATATCATAAAGAGAATTCTCCATAAAAATTCCTCCCTCAAGATAGCTCTGTGTAATATTTGTGTTCCTGCTTGCTGATATCCAGATTTCATCATCTTCTCCCAGAATAGTGGCGTTGTAAACAGTAGAATTCACAGCGCGAACAATATATACTGAATCGCCAGCAGGATTTGTTGAAAAGATGCTATCAAGAACAGTATGATTTGAATTGTAAACGTAAAATCCAACCATATCCTCATCGGAAGAACTATAACTGACCTTTGTGTATCTGCTATTATTTACAAAAATGCCTGCGACAATGCTTCTTGAAACAATATTGGAATCAAGAACATCATGCGAAGAATTGTATATCCTTATACCATAATCAGCGATTGAAATTCTGTTTCCGGAAATAGTATTATGTGAACTTCTTTGAATTGAGATGCCGTAATAACCATTAACCATATTGTTATATTTTATAATATTATAACCCGAGTCCGTCTCCAGCCAGATATTTGACTCCCCATTGCTGTAATTGATGGTATTATATTGAATAACATTATTATTTGAATTCAAACGAAGCCTTATGCTATTATTTGTTGTCGCAATAAAAATATTATTCTCAATTATACTCCCTGAGCTGTTAACAATATCTACTCCTTCCTTCAACTCTAAGAAATTGCAGTTCTTCACCGTAACATTTTCCGCATTCTGCAGAATAATCCCTGTGCTGCTCCCATTAATAGTATGCCCTTTGCAGTCAATAACAACATTGTCTGCAATTACATCAAAGCATGCTCCACTTGAAACAGTCAGATTCGTATCAAGAGTATATATCCCAGGCCCATAATCAATAATCTGGCACGAGCTTATATCCCCTGGAAGCGATTCAATCCCTATATCTCCCCCCTTTGAAGCAGAAGACCCATCGAGAACCTCGTCTGCAGACCCGTCACTTATCTCCCCAGGCTCCTGCTCAACGCCCTCCTGCCCAGAGCCGATAGTATCTTCCTCAATCTGAATTGCTTCCTGAGAATTAGAATTATTCCCCTCCTCGCCAACCACCAATCCCTGGTAATACGGCTTCAAAACAAGCAATGCAGAAAGCACCATAGCAAATATGACTACTGCGAACGCAGCCAATACATAGACCCATACCCTTCCCCTTTTGTTCATATTAATCCTTATAATATCGTCGTTTTTATTCAATTTAAACATTATTATCTGGCTTTTTTCGCTCCTTTCCACATAAGCTCAAAATACTTCCGGTACGAATCGGCAACCTCCTTTTCCTTTATGACAATCACAATGGGGCTTTTTTTCCACAATATAATAGCCACCTTGTCCTTGTATATATTGATTGCGAGAGGATTTGCATATTTCTGAGGGAGATATCTTATATCAGAAAGAGGAATCTTCTTCTCCAATTTGTCAGAAGCGAGCATCCTTACTTTTATCTTTGATTTAACCCTGTCTCTGTCGTACCATTTGAAATAAAATGGGAGTATCTCAAAAGCGGACTGCGAAGCTCCAAGAATAAGTATCTCCTTCCCCTTGTTCCCCTCAAGCTGGTCCTGAAAAACAGTTTTCAGTCCTTCAACTCCTTTGTAAAAATTAGTCTCCTGCTTCTCTTTTCCCCCAAGATATATATCCCGGAGATATCCGAGATTGTCAAGAAGATTGCTCTCCTTCTCCTTTAATATATCAACAAACTTCTCCGGATTGACTGCTTCAAAGTATCTCCTGTTATTCTTTAGAATATACCCTACAACTCCCTTCTTTATCAGCCTCTCTGTGATGTCATATACATTTCTTCTGTGAATCCCGGTGCTCCTCGATATTCTTCCCGCCAATGAAGAGCCATTCTTAAGAAGAGCAAGATAGACTTTTGTTTCATGCTCGGTCAATCCCAATTCCCTAAGTGAGTTCTCAACATCCATGTCAAATCAAGCAATTAGCACTATAAAAGTCTTACTAATGTGGTGATAAATATAGCCACATTAATATATCTGCCTTTTTCGCGTCAGATAATTAACTAAATTCACATGGAGGAAAAACAAAATGACATACAATGAAGGACTTGAGAAGCAGGTTATCCAATTGATAGCAACAGACAGAATAGAAGTGCCTATATCAAGCCTTTCTGGAAAGCTGAAGAGAAGAAAGCCGGCAATGGCTCAATCAATCGCTCTCCCAGAATCAGGAAGATATACAGGCGACAGAGTTTATGCAAGAATTGAGTCAGAAGACAAAATGAAAGCAAGGACAATGAAAGAAGCTATCGGCACTTTCAGCGAGCAATATCCAACGCATGGAAAAGTCCTGCAGGGAATAATCGCCGAGAAAAGACTGCAGAAAGAAGAGCATCTTTACTTTGGCGTTAATGAAGGCTGCAGACTTACAGGCGACGACTATATGACTGTGATGAAAGACCTTGGATTCGGAGAAGTTACTGCAAGAGGGCTTTACAGCGAGCTTATAGAAGTATCAAGGAATCTTGCAAGAAAACGCGGAAGTCCCGAAAGAAGCGTCCTTATAGGAAAAACCTACGACGAAGACTAAGCGCAAAAAGAAATTATTTTATTTTTATTTTTTATAATTGGGATAATTGCCGCACATTACTCTTGCCATAGATTATTCTCTCCAATCCTTTGAAAAGATAATGCGTTCCTGAAAGAATAATTCCTGAACCAACAACCCCTCCAGCAAGAGCAGAAGCATACTGAACTGATTTTGACATCTCAACGCTGTCAGCAGCATACCCTGCCGCAATAGCGCTCCCGAAAGCTCCGGCAAAAGCGCTGCCAAAAACAACATATGTTGAATATCTTTCAAATCTCTGCCTGTTCATAAAAATGAAGGACAATCATAATTTATAAACAAAATTGCATCTCAAAACATATGTAGTTTTTTCAGCAGAATTTCCTTATCCATTACATAAACTAGGGAGTTTCTATATTTGTCAGGAAAAACAACATATATTTTCAGCGGTCTAATCTTCCCAGCATAAGAATACTGCCCCCTTTCTCCCCTGACAGCACCCTTAACATCCGCTTCATAGACATATCCCTTTCCTGGCTTGGCTTTTCCAACAATAATCAATCTCTTAGGTGTGACAGCAAATACTGCCTTTCCCTTGAGAGTTTTTCCAATTGCATAAAGCGCAGCATGATGAAAAGACTTACACAAGAATACCGCCTTTTGATTTTCAAACTTGCCAATCCCTTTTGCCAGAGTAGGTTTGATAATTCTCAGTTTCTTCGGAGAGCCGTGATATAGTTTCATTTTTTGATTTGTCCCCTTAATCTTCCTCAACTAATTTTGATTTGCTCTTGTCTTGAATACTATCAATTTCGACTTTCTCTTGCTGCGCAGTTCCTCGCTTACGCTGTGGACTTGCTCGCTGCGGAAAGCGAAATGGCTCTACGAGGAATTGAACCTCGATTGCCCGGTTTCTCCAATGTCATTATGGCATCTTTAGGAGATGTCATAAGAAGAACCTTAGGTTCTTTTTATTCCGAAGCCGGGAAGTCTATCCTTTAACTTATAGAGCCAAAACTATTAAATAACTCTCCTTTTTAATATTAGTGAAAGGGGCTATAACAAACTAATACTTAGATGGGCAGGGCATTCATAGCATTAATGGTTCTTATGGGCACAATCATAGGCGCAGGCATTCTTGGAATACCCTATGTTGCTATGCAGTCAGGCTTCCCCGTCGGAGCAGCTCACATTATAATTATCAGCGCGCTTATGGCAATATTGATGCTCTATCTCGGAGAAATAGTTCTTAGAACAAAGAAAAACCACCAGCTTCCCGGGCTCGCCTCAAAATATCTCAACAAAAAAGGGAGATTTCTTATGTTTATTGCAGTCGCCTTTGGAGTCTATTCAGCTATTGTTGCCTACCTCATCGCGGAAGGGCGCTCGCTAAGCTACCTCATATTTGATTCTCCAGCCTATGAATTCCAGTTGGGAATCCTCTTCTGGATTTTTCTCTCAGCAATAACTTATTTCGGAATAAAAGCGCTTGAAGAAGGAGACACAATAGGAGTTATTCTTGTGTTTGTCACAATAATTTCAATATCTGCCTATTTTGCAAATAAAATAGACCTCTCAAATCTTGTAAATATCTTCCCGAATAAGATGTTTGTTCCCTTCGGGGTTGTTCTTTTCGCGTTTCTCGGCTTCACAGCAATACCTGAAATAAAGCGCGTTCTTGAAAAAGACAAGAAGCCCATGAAAAAAGTGATAATAACTGCCTATGCCCTTACTGCCGTAATATATCTCATTTTCACTGCAATAGTAATAGGATATATGGGCGCTGCAACTCCAGAAGTTGCGACAATTGCTCTTGGAAAACCATTCATCTTTCTTGGAATGATTACAATGTTCACCGCTTACCTCTCATTAAGCATTGCAATGATAGACATGTATAAATTTGACTTCAGAAAAACAAGAAGAACTGCCTGGATTTACACAATATCGATCCCCCTAATCCTATTTATAATTCTCTCAATTACAAAACACGCGGCGTTTACCCAGGTCCTTGGAATCGGAGGAGTCCTCTCAGGAGGACTCACTGCAATCCTTATACTTGCAATGATAAAAAAAGCAAAAGCAAAAGGAGAAATAAAAAAGCCTGAATATTCAATGCGCCATTCAAATATACTTTCTTATATTCTTGGAGCAATTTTTATAATCGGAGCAATTATAGAAATAATAAGCATTATTTTTTAAGTAATTTCTCCAAAACCTTTCTGGCAATCGCAAAATCAGCTCTCTTCTCTGTCGCTTTCATTATCTCTCCCATCAAAAAGTTAAA
>JBFYLR010000043.1:0-15730 GCA_041305305.1 Nanobdellota archaeon | reverse complement strand
TCGTGTGAGCTCATAGTTATTTGGGTTGAATGGGGCTCTGTTTGAATATGCTCCCGCAACATAATCCAGCTGGATGAAGCTTGCGCCGTATCTGCGTGCAATAGAAAATGTTCTCTCCGGTCTGTTTGCAAGCAGATTTACTCCAACTGCAAGTTTTGTTCCTCTTTTTTGCAGACTCCTAAGTGTTCTCTCAACATCCTCCTCTGTGCCGTGATAGTCTTCAACAATTATCCCGTCAACTCCCTCTCTTTCAAATAGTTCTATCTCATCCATCGCTCTTCTGTCAACTTCTTTTTGACCTTTTCCCGCAAGATGAATCATTGCAATAAGGGGCTTATACACTTTGAACAACGGGTGCAAATCTCTCCTTATCATTCCCGCTTAGATTTTTGCCATTATTTAAGAATTTATGTCCTAAAAGTCAATACTGAATGCCCTTTTCCGAAGGTATATTCTTGGGGTACTTCACCGCCCTTATTTCATTTACAAAATCGGCCCTCTTTATCAGTTCTCTTGAGGCTTTTCTTCCAGTCATAACTATAGTAGTTTCTTTTGGAGCCTCATCGAGCAATGCAATAACTTCTTCTGCTTTAAGAAGTTTTGAATGAACTGCAAGGCATATTTCATCAAGAATAAGAAGATTCGGCTTCTCTTTTAGCATAATTTCTTCCGCCTTAAACAATCCTCTCAACGCATACTCTCTGTCAAGATTGTTTATTTCTTTTACCGAGAATTTCTTTTTCCCAAACTTCGCTTTTCTACCATCGAGTTTGAGCCAAACCGGTCTTCCGAACTGATAGACTTTGTAATATTTCCCGAGCTTACTTTGTATTTTGTATTCTCCTGTGTCCTTCCACCATTTCATAAACTCTATCGCGACAACTTTATAATTCTGTCCAATCGAACGCATCGCCAGCCCTAGCGCGGAAGTTGTCTTTCCTGCACCCTGCCCGGTAAATAGATATATCTTGCCCATTTTACAATGCGCACACCCATCCAACGCACCCTTCTCCAGAGAATTCATCTGTTGCCCTTGCATGTTTACCTTTCTCACCAAGGTATAATGCCTGTTCAGGCTTGCTTCCATACCTATATATGGTAATTCCCTTGCACTTTAATTTGTATGCAAGAATATATGCTTCTTCTATTTCCTTCGGAGTTGACTTATTCTTTAGGTTTATGGTTTTGCTCACTGCATTGTCTGTATTTTCCTGGAAAACTGCCTGCATTTTAACATGCTGTTCCAATGGGATTTCAAGAGATGTTTTAAAAAGCCTCTTTATTCTTTCAGGCAACTTTATTCCCTCCAAATTACCATGCACTGCGATTTTCCTGACTAATTTATCTGAATACATCGCCTCTTCGAGAAGAACTTGCTGCAATATCTTGTTTGTCTCAAATAAATGCTTTCCTGAAAGGATTCTTCTTTCAAATGCGAGAGCAAAAAAAGGTTCAATGCCCGAACTGCATCCTGCAATCATGCTTATTGTTCCAGTTGGGGCGATAGTGGTACAAGCGCAATTTCTCATATACTTCTTTTTCCCCTTCCATATAGACTTATCAAAGTTGGGGAAATTGCCTTTCTCCTTTCCAAGCTCTTCAGAGGCATTATGCGCCTCCTCATTTATGAAAGACATGAGCTTCCCTGCAAGCTCCAATGCTTTCTCAGAATCATAGGGCACTTCAAGCAATGCGAGCATATCTGCAAATCCCATCACTCCCAAACCAATTCTTCTGTTTGCAAGCGCCATCTTCTCAAGCTCCTGGAAAGGATATCTATTTGCGTCAATTACATTATCTAGAAATCTCACTGAATAACTGATAATCTCTGCAAGCTTGTCCCAGTCTATTTTTTTATCTTCTACAACCTTAGTAAGGTTAATGCTTCCAAGATTGCATGACTCATAAGGAAATAATGGCATTTCCCCGCAGGGATTTGTTGCCTCAAGCCTTCCAAGCCCAGGGACTTGGTTTTTTCTGTTAATCTCGTCGACAAACAGCATCCCAGGGTCTCCAGTCTTCCATGCAGAGAAACAAATCATCTCAAACAAACTCCTTGCATTTGTTTTTCTGATTATTCTTCCAGTGTGAGGATTCACAATGTCATACTCCTTGTTCTTCTCAACAGCCTCCATAAATTTGTCATCCACTGCGACGCTTATGTTAAAATTAGTGAGCTGTTTGTCTCTCTGTTTTGATGTTATGAACTCAAGTATATCTGGGTGAGAGGCATGCAATATTCCCATGTTGGCTCCTCTTCTCTTGCCTCCCTGTTTTATGACTTCAGTTGTCGTGTCAAATATTTTTATAAAACTCACCGGTCCGGAAGCTATACCCTTTGTACTCTTTACAATATCTCCTCTCTGCCTGAGGTGAGAGAATGAAAATCCTGTTCCTCCTCCAGATTGCTGGATAAGCGCCATATGTTCCAATGTTCCGAATATTCCCTCAAGGCTGTCTTCCACCGGAAGGACAAAGCAGGCTGACAACTGCCCCAATTTTGTTCCGGCATTCATTAATGTCGGAGAATTTGGCATAAACTCAAGGTTTTTCATCATTTTGAGGAACTTTTCCTCCCATTCCTTGCCTTCGTCTAATTCAACAGATGCAACTGCCCTTGCAACTCTTTCAAACATCTCTGTAGGGGTTTCTATTATTCTGCCCTTGTCATCCTTGAGAAGGTATCTTTCCTGCAATACTCTTATTGCATTAACATCAAATTTCATATCATCTCTCATTCCGAAGAACTCCTTTAACTCGCGGGCATGTGTCCTTGACCTCCTGTAAAGCATATACGCCTTGGCAGTTCTCTCAAATTTCTTTGACTTCGAGAGAACTTCTTCAACAACTTCCTGTATCTGCTCTATATTTGGCGCATTCTGGTAATAACTTTTTATTCTTGATTCTATTATTTTGACAATCTCTTCAGTAAATTTCTTTGCAGAACCTTCATCAAGTTCAGAAACAGAATCCATTGCTCTCTCAATCGCACTTTTTATTTTGTCGGAATCGAAAGCAACAAGCTCGCCCGTTCTTCTTCTGGCTTTTTTTACAAGAGGCATCTTAATATTTTCCCCAGATTATGTTCTTCCATATTCTCTCATGGATAAAGAAGAAGAACATTTTGAATATTGTAAGCCAGAATGTAAACTTAAGGGAAACCGCAATGTCTCCATAGAACCAGTAAATTGCAACAAGTGTGATTACGAATGAGATTCCCTCCCACACTACTCCTTTCATAAAGCTTCTTTCGAATGTTGATGCCATATTTTATGATAAGAAAGTGACGCAGATTTAAATTAAAAAGGTTGCTGTTTGGGTATAACGCCCGGACCAAGATTTGAACTTGGGAATCCATTGCTGGAAACTTGGTTAGCAACCAAGCGCAGTAACCGCTGTGCCATCCGGGCTTATATTGGGCTCATGAGTAGTACATCCGTTTTGCAACGGGCGGTCCCATGAACCCAATTTTCAAAACAAAAAATAGCTTATAAGCCTTGTTGTTTTTATCTTAACAATCAGTAATTGGCGCAAAGAACTTCGTAATAAGACTGAGGGTGCTGGCATGCAGGGCACTCTTTTGGAGCCTCTTTTCCTTCGTGAACATATCCGCAGTTCCTGCAGTGCCAGAGCACTGACTTCTCCTTCTTGAATACTCTTTTGTTTTCCATGTTCTCTATCAAAGCCCTGTATCTTCCTTCATGGAATTTTTCAACCTCTCCTATCTCCTTAAAAGAATCAGCTATTTCTTTGAATCCCTCTCTCCTTGCAACTTCCTCAAAGTCAGGATAAAGTGTTCCCCATTCAAGTTTCTCTCCCTCTGCCGCCTCATTCAGGTTTCCAAGAGTATCATCAATTATCCCTGCAGGGAACCCAGCTGTAACTTCAACATATCCTCCCTGTAGATATTTGAAGAATATCTTTGCATGCTCCTTCTCGTTCTCAGCAGTCTCAAGGAATATGGAAGCTATCTGCTCAAATCCTGCCTTTTTTGCCACAGATGCAAAATAAGTATATCTGTTTCGCGCCTGTGACTCGCCTGCAAACGCCTTCAGAAGGCACTTCTCCGTCTCACTCCCTTTTAACTTCATGATTATACTGGTAATAACTGGCTTATAAGGTTTTTTATTTTAGCTCTTTCTCAGCCCGCTTAATCATCTCCTTCTTTAATCCTATAAACACTCCGCCTTCCTTGCCCTGCACATAGCTCGCTTCACCAGGCTTTACAATCTTATTCAGCTCATCAAGCTCAATATCAATGTGGGTAATTCTCGCATTGCTCTTGCCTTTCTCATGTATGTAGACATTTGCCTTTCCAATAAGTTTCTTTCCCTCTCCCGATCCGCTCATGAGTTCACCTCATAAGCTCTATTTCTTGCTGTCATTTTATTTAACACTTATATCTTTTATGTAATATGAAGCTGAGATTAGCCCCGTTACTAAAATAACAAATGACAATGGTATTGAAACATAGCTGAATACTGGGTAATAAACACTTAACATAAGGGCTGGAAGTGCAAATCCCTGTATAAATGTAGTTGCTTTTGCTATTTTTCTTGCATGCGGTATCTGCTTCCCCGAAATCAGAGCACTAATCGCAAATGGGGCAGACACGATCTCGCGCGACATTATGAACATCATTTGCAAGTAATGCGCTAAATCAAGCTGCCCTGCAATAGAATAAGTCACAAAGAAAGCGAGAGCGGTTCCCGTCCAAAGTAATCTGTCTGCGATAATGTCTGCTTTTCTCCCAAATTCGCTGACCCAATTGTATCTTCTAGCAATCAATCCATCAAAGAAATCAGTCAGGGCGCCAATTGCAAACACACAGATGGTAGCTATAATATTTTGCTTTGAGAGGACCATATAAACAACAATAAATGTTATTATGACTCTGCTTACAGTAAGTGCATTTGGCAGGTTGCTCAACGAACTCTTCTTCTTTCTCAAACTCTTTTTCATCTTTATATAATCTAAATAACAACCTTTAAAACCCCTTCGCATTCTTTATTTATATAGCGCGGTGGAGTAGCCCGGTTAGCTCACCAGGCCCATAAAATCAAAGATTGCAAATCTTGGATTTGCTCAAGAAATCTTTAGATTTCGGGTCACCTGGAGGTCGCATGGTTCAAATCCTGCCCGCGCTATTCATATTCTATTCCCATTTCAATAAGGCAGGATTTTTCAAAGCCCGTAATGAGCCAGAAGCGAATGAGGGCACAGGGAACCGCAGTTCACTAGTGCCTGCCCGCGCTATTCATATTCTATTCCTATTTTAATAAGGCAGGATTTTCAGCAAAAGACCGCATTTAGAACTCTTCTTGGAACGTGCAATTCAGCCCTTCTCTTCTTCATTCCCGCATCAAGATAATATGCTCCAATATCGAGCCTGTAATTGCGCCTTCCTCCGTTGCCGATATATCCCGTTATTCTATTCTCAGAGACTTGCACCGGTATTTTTCTTTTTGACGGATTCATTGCAACAATTATTTCTATTCCTTCCGGATATTGGTCCATCATTGTACTCATATCTGTTTCACTAAGCATAACGCTCCCAAAGTCAATCCTTCTCTTTAATTTCTCCTGAACTATTGTCTTCAGATGAGAATGAAATCCTCCAAGGAAATCGTAATCTCTGCTTATTATCTCTCTTATTCTCTTCCACTCATTGTCATAGACTGCGCTTCCCGGTCTCCTCTCAACCATCTGAGCCGGCTGGGCAAGTCTCACCTCAATTCTTCTCCCATATTTCTCTCCCCCAAGGAAACCTGTGCACTCCACTCTCAAGGATTCGTATGCTGCCGCTACAATCTGGACAAACGCCTCTCTTTTTATCTCAACAACTTCCATCTTTTCAATCAGAATTATATCTTTTTAAAAATTGTCGTACGGCATATCAATAGGTTTTTATACAAATATTATTTTGTTTGATTATGACAAAGAAAGAGCTTATTATCGGAATTGACGACGCGGGCCGCGGTCCTTTAATCGGCGCGATGTTTCTTGCAGGAGTTCTGGTGACAAGAGAGCAGGAGGATTTTCTAAAGAAAGAGGGCGTTAAAGACTCAAAGCAGGTTCTTCATCCTGTCCGTGTAAAACTCGCCGGCACAATAAAAGATAATTCAATAAAATCAAAAGTCGTCTCTTCATCCCCTGACGAGATAGACTCATTCGTAGAATCAAAGTCAAATCTTAATACTCTTGAAGCTGCAAAAACAGCAGAGATAATCAATTTTCTAAATGACGAAACCTCAAACATCAAAGTTATAGTTGACTGCCCTTCCGTAAATATTTCGGCATGGAAGAAAACAATGATAAGCTTCATCAAGCACCCCGATAATCTTGATGTTTCATGCGAGCATAAGGCGGATGTCAATCATCCAAGCGTTTCTGCAGCCTCAATTCTTGCAAAAGTTGCGCGGGAGGAAGAGGTAGAAAGAATAAGGAATCAATTTATCAAATATGGCAATATTGGAAGCGGATATCCTTCAGATCCCTCCACAAAAGAATTCCTTAAAAAACACGGAAAAGAGCTCGAGAACTCAGGGATATTCAGAAAATCCTGGAGCACCTGGAAGACAATGTTTCCAAGCTCCAAAAAACAGTCTACTCTTGAAGGATTTTAATTTCCTCTGTATTTTCTCTGTTCTGCTTCTCTTTGTGCTGGCTCAGGCTTTGCAATAACTCCCATTTCTCTCATCTTGTGGTAGCATCCTCTTGCGGCAAGCGCTCCAAATACGCACGTGACTCCAATGGCTGCAGCAAGCACATATGCTGCAAATCTGCAGTTTTCTCCAGTAAGGTATCTCTCATACCTTTCATTTTCAGAATTTTCAACAATATCTCTTACAAACTCAGGTCTTATTCCATTTCCCATCAAAATTCTTAGAAAGCGCTTTTATAAATCTTATTGTCAATCTTTGAAAGGATTAATCTCCTTTTCTTCAGGCATGCCTTCCAGAAGCTCTTCTCCTGGATTTTGAGTCAATGGGTTTGCAACAGGAGGCGTTGGTGCAGTGAATTGCTTGATTTCTTCATTGTTATCAAGATTAAGGCTCAATATTTTAGTTATTCCATCATGCATGCTTACTCCGTACAGCACATCAGAGTCCATTATAATTGCATCATTGTGAGTTATAACAATATACTGCCCCGCTTTCATATGCTGGTTCAATAATGCTGCAAGCCTCTCAGAGTTTCTCTTATCAAGGGCTGCGTCAATCTCATCAAACACATAGAAATGATAAGGCTTATGCTCCTGTATTGCAAAAAGAAGTGCAAGCGCCACAACTGTCTGTTCTCCTCCAGAAAGGGAGGTCACATCAAAATATTTTCCTTTGGACAGCCTTATTGCGATGTCAACTCCTCCTGCAAAAATATCTTCTTTGTTTTCAATCTCAAGGTAAGCAACTCCTTTCGTATAAAGTTTGGCGCAATTTGTTGTGAATAGCTCGTTTATGGCATGGAAAGTTCTCATAAATGTTTTTGTCTTCTTCCTGTCAATTTCTTCTATAATCTTGCTTATGTCTTCCTTCTCCTTCAATAAGACATTCGCCTTCTCCTGCACCGAATCATATTCCTTCTTTATGTCCTCATATACTTCAAGCGCTCTCATATTTATTGAGCCTATATCTCTCATTGCCTGCTCTACTTTTACAAGCCTCTCTTCAAGCATAGGAAGGCTTATCCTCATCAATTCAACCCCTGCATATGAGCTTATATCTACCTGGAGAGTCTCCCTTTCAGCATCAATCTTCGCCTTCCCAATCTTAAGGTAGTTTACCTGTTCCTCAAACTGCCTTATGTTGCTCTGCAAATCTGATAGTTCAAGGTTCTTGTTTTGCATCTCAATCTGCATTTTATCTCTTAATTCAAACATCTTCTTGAATTTCTCATTTAATTCGTCCTCCTGCTCTTCCTTCTTTTCAAGAGTCTCAGATTTATCCTCAAGGCTGTCAGAAATCTCCTTTATAGAAATTTCAAGCTCCTCTATGTCTTTCCTGCTCCTCTTTATAGCACTGGTGTATCCTTCAATGTCTCTCTCTCTGTAAAGAAGGGCATTGTCTACATCTTCCTCAGTTCTTGCTGATATCTCTTCTATCTCTCTTATCTTGCTATCATACGTGTCTTCTATAGCCGTCAAATTATCGCTCTTTGCCTCAAGAGCCTTCCTTCTTTCCTCAAGAGCCTTCAACTCTTCCGAAACAATCTTCTCATTCTCTACTACACTCTTCAACTGTTGTGTCCTCTCTTTTATTGAATTATGCTTCACGAGCTCGAGTTTAGCAGTTGAGCTCTTATCCTCACTTGCCTCTGCATTCTTCAATGATTCAGCCCTTTCAGCTCTTATTTTTACAAGCTCTTCTCTAAGCTCTTCTATCCTCTCTTTCGCATCAACTATCCTCTCCCCTGCCTCCCTGTTCACATGATCTTTGTGATTCTCAGTTATCTTGCTCTGGCATAAAGGACAGATATCTATTTCTTTTACAGAACTCTTTATCTTCTCAGACTTCAAAATCTCAGACTCAGATATAGATATCATCTTCTCGTTCTCAAGCTCCTCTTTGTTAAGAATAGTTATTCTGTTTCTCAACTTTGCAAGGTTTTCTTTTGCATTCTCAATTATCTTGTGGCATTCTTCCTCATTCTTGTATATAAGCTCTCTTGTATATTGCTCAATCTGCCTCAAAGCAGACTCAGATTCGGCAGATATTCTCCCAAGATGCCTCTCTTTCTCCTTTATTCTCTCCCTTAGAGAGCTTAATTCCGTTCTTGCCGAGAACATCTTCCTTCTCTCCTCTTCAATCTTTGCAAGCTCTTCTTTCTTCTTCTTCAAATCTTCCGCCTTCTTGGCTATTTTGGGAGATTCTTTCCTCAGTTCCTCAATCTCTTTCTTCAGCTGAGGTATGCTCTTCTCCATCTCGCTTATTCTTCTTTCTGTCTCTGTTTTCTTATTCTGATAATTATCCTTCCTTACCTTAAGCACCTCAATCTCCGCTCTCAGATTGGCAATGCTGTTTCTTAATGTTTCCTGCTCAACCCCGCTGGCCTGCCTTGTGTGGTTGTTTATCTGGTTTATCTTCTCAGTTAACTGCTCTATTTCTCCCTGCGTTTTCATTGATTTCTCTCTTATCTTGTCTTTCTGGGAGTTCTTCTCTTCAATTGATTTTAGAATAGAATCTAACTCCTTCTGCTTATCTTCTATCTTCTTGTTTATTATTGAAGCCCTTATTCTCTTTACACTTCCCTCCAAATCCTTAAACTTCAATGCCTGAGACCTTTCATTTTCAAGATTCTTTAGATAAGCCATTCTTGCTCTGAGTGTGGTATTTATCTCCTTCAGCTTCTCATCCGTCTTTTCAAGTTCTTTAAGGGATTTCTCCTTTCTCACCTCATATATCGATATTCCTGCAACATCCTCAATAATTTTTCTTCTTTCCTCTGCCTGCATTCTCACAATAGATTGTATCTGCCCTTGCAGTATTATGTTAAACCCATATGGGTCAATTCCTGCCTGTGCAAGCATCTCTATTATTTCCGCCCTTGTCTTTGTCTCGTCATTTATTTTGTATATTCCCTGCCCATTTCTTCTAACTGTTCTCTTGAGGCTTATCTCATCCCTGTCCACCAAGAATCCTCTGTCTGTATTGTCAAATACGAGCTCAACGGAAGCCTCTCCTGCCGGTTTTACATATTTTGAGCCCATAAATATCATATTGCTTGACTTCGCCGCCCTCATTGACTTTATTGAGAGTTTTCCAAGCGCAAAGCATAAAGCATCAGAAATGTTTGATTTACCCGAGCCATTCGGTCCGACAACAACATTTATTCCTTTGTCAAACACGACTTCAGTCTTTTTTCCGAATGATTTGAAGCCGCTGGCAATCAGCCTCTTTATATGAACCATAAATCACACTCGTTTGCTGTATATTTAAAAATAACTAAACTCCACTATCTGCTTTGCTGTCACTTTTGTCATTATATCTTGAGCCATAAGGGAATGCCTTTGCAACATCACTCATGCCGTTTCCAAATGCGCCGTCAGCAAGCTCTTCAAGAGAGTTGAACTTATCATCAGACTGTATCCTCACAAGCCCCGCATTCATTGCAGAAACCCTCGTTTTCTCAACATTGTCCCAGTAAGTTACATCTCCTATGGTGCGAGGATGCTTGTCTTCTATCTCATGCCCATTGAATCTGCCCTCTCCCGTGTACACGATAGAAATCACATAATAATCTCCTTCGGTTTTTCCGGGCATTTGTGCTCTGAATTCGCCTTTCATATTTGTTTTGTAATAAAAAAAATTCGGGGTTACTATAAGATAAAAAAAGAAAAAAAGAAAAATTTAAACTTAGTAGTAACTTTCGCCGAATTCTTCAGCTTTGTTTTCAGGTTTTCTTGTAAGCAATACTATTAAGACAACAAGGAGAACAACGAAGATTACTGCAAGAACAACTGTCAATATGATAGTTGCGTTTCCTGCAAATCCCTTTGAACTCTTGCCGCTAACATCTGCTGCGAAGCTGTACTTCTTGACAAGTTCGTTATCAGAGTATATTCCGACCGCAAAGTTGTACTTTCCTTCTTTTGAGGCTACAGCATCAAATGATACTGTTTTGCTCTCTCCAGCTGGAACAACTACGACAGAATCAGCCACATTTACTGCAAGAGAGCTTGATGTCTCAGGCACGACCTCATAGACTCTGATTTTGTCACCAGAGTTAACAAGGGTAAGGCTGTATGTTGCTTTCTCGCCGACTGCGAAGCTCTTTGAGCTTGCAGATGCAACGAAAAGGCTGCTGTCACTTGCGCTGCCAGTTATAGCAACTTTCTTTGTTGCTGTGGCAGTGGAATCTGCAGTGTACGCCTCAACTTCTACAAGATATACTCCTGTAAGGGCGCTTGAAGGTATGTTCAATGACATCCTTCTTTCAGCTGCATCTTCTTTGTCTGGATCTGACTGGTCGACAGATGAAAGGTCACCGAAGTAAGCCTTTGTTTCAATACCTAATGCAGGTATTCTTGCCTTGACAAATGTGTCTTCAGAAAGGTGTCCACCAACGTTCTTCAGCACAATGTCCATTGACAAGCTCTGTCCGGCCCTGACTTCGGAAGCCATGATTACATCAAGAACTTCAAGTGCATAAGATTCTCTTTGCACTGTCAATTCAACTGATGCTTCATCGCCGATTCCATCGTTTCTGCTTTCAACGATTACGTAAAGTACCAATTCCTCGCTAGGGTCAACCCTGCTTGGAACCTGCACTGAAACCAACTTGGTATACAAGTTGCCTTCAATTACGTCAAATCTGTTTGTAGAAACAGCCAGGTCTTTCTCGCCAGAAATCCATGCTTTCACTCTGACATCTGAGGCATTTTCTTCAGCGGAGAAGATAACTCTTACCGGGACGATTTGTCCGGCAGAAATTGCAATGCTGTCTGTGTCGACACCACTGACTTCTACGCTTCCAATGTCTGCAAATGCGCTTACACTAGCGACTGATAAAATCGCAAGTGCAAGAATTGCTACAAGCGAAACCATTAATTTGTTTGATACCATGGTTTTTCTTGTGTTTGCCGTTAAAATTTAGTTAATATATAGTGGCAGAAAGTTCTTTATAAACTTTATGGTAATAACATAATCATAGTCATTTTAAAGTAACAAAAAGTATAAATAGGTAGCGACAAGTATACTGATATGGAAAGCAAAATAACGACGATAAAACTCTCAGGGGAGACGAAGAAGAGACTTGACCATCTCAAAGTATACCGGAGAGAAACATACGAAGAAATACTCCAGAAGATATTTCAGATTCTCAATCTTTGCAAGGTAAGTCCGGAAAGAGCAAGAGGCAGATTGATTTCAATAGACAGGCAAAAGAAAAGAATGAGCAGGGAAGCAAAAGAACCGAAATTATAATTTCCCGTATAATTTCATGCCTTCAATAGAATCATTTACCATGTCAGGAGATTCATTAATAATCACAACTTCTTTATCTTTTGGAATATTCCTCAGCAAATCACTCCATTCTTCTGCTTTCGTTTCTCTGTGCGCCCTCTCTCCTTTATCTCCATATATAATCCCTGAGAAATGCACGTGCCATATCTTTTGAGGGAACAGATTTTTCACCTTTTCATAATCTACTTTTTTCTCTCTTGCAAGAATGTGCGCGAAATCAATGCAGAACGAACATCCTGTCTCTTTCGCAAGCCTTGATATTTCCTCAACACTTCCAAATACATTTATCTTCCCCATTGTCTCGGGAGCAATATCTATTTTCCATCTGTTCTTCTTCACTTCTTCCATTATCTCAATAATCCCTTCTTTTATCACCTGGTAGCTTTTTTCAATGTCATCTTGACTTTTTCCTTTGTTTGAATAATATCCTGGATGGAAAACAACTACTGACGCGCCCATCAACGACCCCACTCTGCAGCATTCAATAATTCTCTTCTTTGTTGCTTCCCTCTTCTCTTTTTCATCAGAATTAAGGTTTACATAATAAGGCGCATGTATACTCAACTCAATGCCCAATTCTTTTGCCCTCCTGCCTATTCTAATCGCATCCTCTTCTTTGTGAATATAAACCTGATATGTAAATGCAATTTCACATGCTCTCAGCCCCTCTTTCGCAAAATTCTCAAGTCTCTTCTCAGCCACATCGACCTGTCCAAGCCCCGCGGGTCCGAATTTTATCCCCATGGATTAAATGGCCTTTTCAAGGCTTTCGTCAAATTTACCAAGATTTTCAATTAAATAAGAATGAAGTTTGTTTATTATTACAGTCTGCAAGTCTTCCCTCAAAATTCCGTGGCATTTGCTCAAATCCTTCTCCGGGTAATTTGTGACTCCTATTGGATACGAGCAATCCATTGTGTGCCCCACATATTTCGTTATCTGAAGCTCTCCTTCTTTAGCCATTAAAAGAGTTATCTCAATCTCGCAGTTGCTTCCTGATATGCCTTTTATCTCATACCCCCATGAGGCGACAGGTTCATCATTCACATAAATGGCTTTTGAGCATTTTGCCATGTGGTTTTTGAAACACTCGTAATTAGCGCACTTTGGCGTATAGAAGAAGCTGAAATATGCTGCAAAAGCAATTGCTATAATCAGAACTGCGACTAATGTGATATAGACTGGTTTTCTGTATTGAATTAGCACTTTCAAACCTCTTTGTTACAATGCACAAAACAAAAACTAATATTTAAACTTAATTAAAAGTCGTTTAAAGACTGATCAAATTGACTCTTGCGCCCTCAACACTCGCAAAGTTAGTTGCTCCGAGATAGGCTACGCCCGCTTCATCGCATGTCTTTATGATTGCAGCTATTGCCGTGCCGTCAATTATTATTGCATAAACTCTCTGCTTTGAATATCTTATGCTTCTTGAGACATCCTTTGAACTGACTTTCCTTATTGCATCGAGGTTTCCGTCAAGCAATAACGCCATTCTGGTGCCTTTTATTTCAGAATATTTCTTTCTTAATGCTTCTTTTGCATCCCCGCTGAATGTGGGCTCTATTTTTTCCTCAACAACTTCCTTCCTCTCGGGCTCATCTTCATTCCTTCCTAATTCTCCCCTGTTCTTTCTGAAAAACTCTGAGACAGACATTCTCTTTCTCAAAGCCATAAGAATTTCTTTGCCTTCAAGCTCTTCAACTTCTTTCCCGTCAGGCGCGCTTGCAATGAATTCTATATTTGCGTTGTTTACAACGTTTCTGGCAATAAGCTTGCCTCCCCTGTCTCCATCAACAAATAAAGTCAATTTCTTCTCCTTTCCGAGCTTTGCAATCTCAAGAGGGAGTTTCGTCCCATTCATCCCAATAACATTATTTACCCTGTTCTTCAAAAGATTAACAACATCTGCTCTTCCTTCAACGACAATAACTTCTTCTCCGCTTAAGTCTCCCGCAGGAAGCTTCTCATCGCCATATTCTGTTATTTTTGCTGCTCTTGATTCTTCCTTCAGAACTTTGCTCATCTCCCCGCCTTCTTTGCTGTCAAGCCCTTCAAGCAGTTTCTTTGCCCTCTCAAGAATGAAATCTCTCTTGCTTCCTCTTACATCCTCTACCTTTGTGACTTCTATCTTTGCCTCTGTAGGCCCTATTCTGTCGATTGTCTCCAATGCTGCTGCAATAAGGGTGGTTTCTCCCTTGTCCAGTGCGCTCGGGACCCTTATGTCTCCTACTGACTTGCCGTCAACTGTTTCCAATTCGACTTCTATTCTCCCAATCTTGCCTTCTTTTTGCAATTCTCTCATCTCAAGTTCACTTCCAAGCAATCCTTCTGTCTGTCCGAATAGAGCTCCAATTACATCGGGCTTTTCCAATGGGCCCTCTGCCTTGAATGAGGCATAAATCATATACTTTATTGATACTGGACTTACTTTTGCCATTTGTTTTTTTCCTGGGAATTCTATATTCCCTTCATATTCTAAGCTAGAAAGAATGTAATTGTCTATTAGTGCCCAAGAGGGGCGTGAATATGAATGTGATAATAATATACTATCAAATTCTCTCTATCTTATAGCTGTTTTACATTTTGAGCGTATATAAACTTTTCTTATTGCATTTTCTCAAAACAGAACAGCAATGTTTAAATACCTCTAAAAGAAAGAAATTCTAAGTTCAAAAAAGAGACAATGGTAAAAAAACCATCAAAAGAAGATAAGGCTCTCCTCGTGGAAGAGCTTGATTCCGAGGATTTTGATGACGGCGTTTTCGAGGGGCTGTCTTCGACATCAGAGGACGATTAATTTTCCATTTTTTGCCCGCAAGGGAGGGCGCTTTTTTTGTCAGACAAAAAGAACTATCTAATTTTTCAGAAATTTACATATTTCCCTTAAGGGCGTAATAATCTTTCACTTTTCCAAGTTTCTCGTAAAGTCCCAGGAGGATGTTTTGGACTTCTTTCTTTTCTTCAGGAGCCATTTCCATGGCAAGAAGCTTCTCATATGCCTCAACAGCATGGCTTCTCTTGTCTCTCATTGCAAATTCCTTCGCAAGAGCCTTAATCGCCCCTTTCCTCTCCGCCTTCAGCCTTCCTTTCTGCAAATCAGTGGCGCTTCCAAGCGCTTTAGTGAATGAAACATCTCCCTCTGCAAGATTTCCTGCCTTTATGAACAAAAGACTTGAACGCATAAAATCATTCATTTTTCCGTCGTACGTGGTATTTATCTCCGCGGCAGCTCTCATCATCCTTGCCGCCTCTGAAAACATTCTTCTTAACTCGTAGACTTCTGTAAGTTTAAGCAGACAGAATTTCTTTGTATCAAAATCAAGATTTTTCTTCAAACACTGAGAAAGGTAATCCATCTTTACATAATCGCCAACTTTTGCAAGTTTCTCTTCAACCTCTCTTCTTGTCACGCTCTTTGTATTATCCCTTACAATCGCCATTCCCATGATTTAAGAAGGTGTTTTCAAGTTTTTAAGGATTATTGTATTAAGAATTATCTTTTTGGCTCGATGATTATTTTATATTTTATTCTATCTCCAACCTCATACCCTGCCTTCAGAGCCGTCTTTGCAACATCACAGCAATATCGGATATAATTTTGATTTTCAAGATGCAATATCCAGGCAGTTCCTGCATGGAAAGTGGGGCTTTCATCTCTTATAGTCCCTTCTCTCTTAATAACCACTTCCTTTATTTTTGCTTTTTTTGTCATATTATTTTAATTAGACTCTCCCTTTTAACTATTATTGATATTAAAATAATAACTC
>JBFYLR010000042.1:0-7607 GCA_041305305.1 Nanobdellota archaeon | reverse complement strand
ATTACTTGATTGCAAAGACTGCCACATCGCTTAATCCCCCGAAAGCAGATAACTACATAATTCTCTCCTTTACAAAAAGCAAACCGAAGGAAAAGAAAGCATACATTGTCTCTCCAATGCTTAGAAAGATAATAATTGAATCAAGGCCCAGCAGACATAATTTTATTTTAGTTTATCAGACAAAGCCTGATAAAAAAGTTCTCTCCCTTCTTAAAGAACTGCCTGAAAAATTTATTGTATATGGATACAACGTTGAAAAAAGAGATAAAAACCTTCTTTTCAAGAAAGCAGGAGAGCATTTTGTCAAGGATCTCGCAGCATCAAAAGCGATTATATCCACTTCAGGATTTTCATTGATGTCAGAGGCGCTTTATTTAAAAAAACCTTATTTCGCAATACCTCTCAAAGGGCAGTTTGAACAGGTGCTGAACTCATTATTCCTTAAAGAAGCAGGATTCGGCGACTTTTCAGAAGAACCGAATAAAGCGCAAATAGAAAAATTCATCCAAAATATAAGTCTATATGAAAGAAACCTCAGAAAATACAAAAGCCGTCCGGATGAAGCGTTTAAAGCAATGGATAAAATAATCAATCGGCTGCAAAAAGGCTAAACCTGCCTCTAGCAAACCAAAAAGATATTAACCCTTAAAAACACCCTAATTTTAGTGATATCACCATGTTAGAAAAACTATCAAATGTATTGAAGAAAACAACAGACAAGATAGCCAATGCTATATTTCTCGACAAAAATATGGTGGAAACCATAGTAAAAGACCTTCAAAGGGCGCTTATTGAAGCAGATGTAAATGTCTCTCTCGTACTTGAGCTCACAAAAAAGATAAAACAATCCGCTCTGGACGAGAGAATAAAAGGAATTGAAAAGAAAGAGCACATAATAAAACTCCTCCACGATGAATTAATCAAACTTCTCGGAACAGCCCGCGAAATAAAGCTTGAAAAGCACAATGTTTTCCTTATGGTAGGATTGTATGGTTCAGGAAAAACAACAACGATCTCAAAGCTTGCAGCATACTACTCAAAAAGAGGGAACAAAGTCTGTGCAATCGGACTTGATGTGCATCGCCCCGCTGCCCCTGAACAGCTCAAACAACTCTGCGACAAACTCGGAATAGCCTGTTTCATAGACAAATCCGAAAAAGACCCTAAAAAGATATGGAAAAAATTTGAAAAAGATTTCAAAGATTACTCTCTTGTCCTTGTAGACACATCAGGAAGAGATGCTCTTGAATCAGATTTGATAAAAGAAATAAAAGATATCGCAAAGCTCGCCAAAGCAACAGAAACCCTTCTTGTAATGCCTGCAGACATCGGGCAGGCTGCAAAGAAGCAGGCAGACGGATTCAAATCAGCAGTAAATATAACCGGAGTTGTAATAACAAGAATGGACTCAACTGCAAAAGGCGGAGGAGCGTTAACTGCCTGCGCAGAAGTTAAGGCGCCTGTAGTTTTCATCGGAACTGGCGAGAAACCTGCTGATTTAGAACTCTTCAATCCCGAATCATTCCTCTCCCGTCTTCTTGGCATGGGTGACCTTCAGGCTTTAATGGACAAAGTCCACTCGGTAATGTCAGAAGAGCAAATAGAAGAAACACAGAGAAAACTAAGAGAGGGAAAATTCACAATGTATGAATTCGAACAGCAGATAGAAGCAATGGGGGAAATGGGTTCAATGGATAAACTCCTAAGTCTCATTCCAGGATTAGGAAAAGCCAAAATCCCAGAATCTGCTCTTGAAACACAGCAAGCCAAAGTAAAAAACTGGAAGTCTGCAATAAAGTCCATGACAAAAGAAGAAAAAGAGAATCCTGAGATTCTTGAAAAGCAGACATCAAGAATGCAGAGAATTGCAAAAGGAGCAGGCATAACCACAAGCGACGTAAGAATGCTGATAAAACAATTCAGAATGATAAAAGAAATGATAAAATCCCAGTCAGGTTTGGAAGAAGGCAAACTCGACCAGAAAACAATGATGAAATTTGCCCGCAAGTTCGGGAAGAAGATGAAATTATGATAAACAGAAAAATAGTTTCTTTGACTCCTAGAACTTTCTTTTCTAAAGAAAGTTGTAGAATGAAGTTCTAGTAAAATGGCACAAAACATAATAGGCAGGGGCGCAGAGGCAGTCCTAATAAAAGAAAAAGATAAGCTAATCAAAGATAGAATAAAGAAATCTTACAGAATAGAAGAAATTGACACAAGATTAAGAAAACAAAGAACAAAAAGAGAAGCAAAACTCCTAAACAAGGCATCAAAGTTTATCCCAGTCCCAAAACTAATCAAATCTGACGACAGGGAAAAAATTGAAATGGAATATATTGAAGGCAAAAAGCTCTCAGAGCATTTGGACACACTTAAAGAGGCAGAAGAAATATGCAAAACTATAGGAATTCAGATAGCAAAGCTCCATGACGCAGATATAATACACGGAGATTTAACAACAAGTAATATGATATACGTTTCTGCCCCTGCCAACCCTTCTTCCAGCACCAAAACTGCACCAATCCCTCCGCAATTAAAAGATAATTCCAATATCGCTCAAGAAAAAGTCTATTTCATAGACTTCGGGCTAGGCTTTGAATCAAAAAAGGCGGAAGACAAAGCAGTTGACCTCCATCTGATAAAACAAGCGCTTGAAGCCAAGCATTTTGCTCACTTTGAAAAATTCTTTTCCGCAGTCTTGGAAGGTTACAAATCCTCAAAGCATAACGCCGCAACATTAGCTCGCCTCAAAGCCGTTGAAAAACGGGGACGCTATAAGCAGGCAGATTGAATGAGAAGAAATAGCCCCGCGCGGATTCGAACCGCGGTCCCAGGCGCCAAAGGCCTGTATACTTGACCACTATACTACGGGGCTATGCCTATAAAGGTTTTAATCGATTTATAAGATTTCTGTTTGATAAAGAATTAACTTAAATCCTAATCCCAGAATCCTTCGGATTCTTGGAATGCTGGTCCATTTCTCCGTTGTTCAGGCAATCCCAGCAGGTATGAATAGAACCGTCCTTCTCTTTTACAATCTTCGTGCCCTTGCATTTCTCGCATAAAGGCTTTCCAAACTCCATTAAAAACCGACGTTTTGTGACTATTAAAGATTTGTTATAATCAAATTATTCTGATATTCTTAAATTTCTTCAAATCTCCCTCTTTCAATCCCCCCGATTTGCAATGATAAAGATAACACCCTCCAAGCATAGTCAATCTTTCCATTAGTCTTAGATAATTCTCTCTCCTTCCTGAAAGATTGTGAGTCGCATTGCAGTCTACAACAAAATCAAATCTTTTGCCTGCAAGCAATTCAGGCAAAGCCTCAAAATCACAGCAATATCTTTTTTCATCCTCTGCAGGATTCAGCCCAATAAGCCTCGCAGAAATATCCTGCGCATAATAATCCGCTTTCTTTCCGTGCAAATCAAGCATATCTTTTAAACAGCCTATTCCCGCCCCCAAATCAAGAACAGAAGAGTCGTTGTAAATCCTGGACGCAATCAAATCATGCGCTCTTGAATTCTGCATGAAAAATTTTGCTTTCAAATCCTCCCTTAAATCCCCATTAGGTGTATAAAACTCAACAAAAGAATCAATAAAAAGCGCGGCAGACGCAGGATGAGCCCTTAAATTTCTTACCTCCCCCCAAAAAGTCTTCGCATTCAGAGAAAGACTCTTGAAATACTCAGAATTTCTAAAAAGTCTAAAATGCTCTTCAAATTTTTTTGTTCTTTCAGGCTCAAATATTTTCATTTATATCCCATCAACTCTTCTTTTTAAGCCAACTCAATAATTCTAATCTCGCACAACGCAAGAGGATAAACTTTCTTAAGCTTTACAAAAAGCTCTTTCTGTATCCTGTTAGTCATAACTTCTGAAAAAGCCTCCTTTGCAGTCCTTGCCTTCAAATATGCCTCAAGAAACTTCCTCGCATTGTTCCTAAGCTCTCTTCTGACTGCCCTTGAAACTTTGTTCCTTGCAATCATGAACGGCTTAACCCTTACCTTTCCATCTTTAACATCGCATACAAATGAATCTTCAACATAATCTATTCCAGTCCTCATCATCCTTCTTATGTATGAGCCAACAAGCTCCAAACCGACAGGCTCAGCAACAACTCCCTCTTCATCCTTTCCAACCTTTAGCTTAAGTTCAAAATTCTTTCCCTTCAAACTTCTTGTCAAATCAATCCTTACAACCTTTCCCTCAAGCTCTTCGAGTGAGCCCGCATAAAGTTGTATCTTTGTTGCAGTTACAGGCGCCCTTATCTCAAAGAATTGCTTCTTTGCGCCTTTCTTCACTTTCGGAGCATTTTTTATTTCTTCTGCCATTTTAATTTACCTCGTATCATAGAACATGGGTTCTACTTGGATACCTTCTCTCCTATCACAACTCTTCCTGATCTGAAACCTTTGCTTCTTCCCTTCATCTTATTGCATACTTTGCATTTGAATAAAATAGAAATCTTCTTTGTAACCTTAACCTTCCTCTTCCACGATTTTATAGCTGGCTTGCTTCCCCATCTTCCTCTGTTCCCATAGCCACCCAATCCTCTCTTTTTAGCCCTGCTTATCGCGCCCCTTGACATAGGATGCGCACTGCTTCTTCCTTTCTGCTTAGCAGTAAGAACCAATTGCTGAGTATGTTTCTTGCAATAAGGGCAATACCTTTTAGTTTCTTTTGGTAGCTTCATTGTGTGTAATCAAGTCATTATCAGCTAGCCATCAACCGACTATGAATCAATGGGTACGCTCGTAGTTTATGATAATTTGGGCTATTTTTAAACCTTTATATTTTTAAAAATTAGTTAGAAACCTCATTTTCTAAAGAACACTATTTTCTTCTTAAAAATAAAATGGCCTCCCTCAATCCAATTATCAGATAATTCCGCCGTTTTTCAAGAAACAAAATCTTTAAATAACAACAAAAATCTCTTCAAATATGGCAGAAGAGAAAACAGAGCAAAAAAAGCCCGAATGGGTAAAGATGAAGCCAGCAGAGCTTGAGAAGATAGTTCTTGAATTGTACAAGGAAGGAAACTCAACAGCAAAAATAGGATTAATACTGAGGGACAAGCATGGCGTTCCAAAGGCAAAACTCCTAGGCAAAAAGATAAGCAAAATCATAAAGGACGCAAAAATCTCCATAAAATCCGAAAAAGAAGTTATTGAAAAGCAAATGGCAAGCCTTAGCGCCCACATAGAAAAGAACAAGCATGATCAGTCTGCAAAGAAGAAGCTCGTGAAATATCTCTGGGCTATGAAAAGGACTGTTTAAGTTAAAAAAAGAGGTTCAAGGGCATGTTGAATAGTATAAAGTTAGCAATCCAGAAGTTGGACGAATATTCAAAGGCGAAGCCCATCAAAATAATCAGCCACCATGACACGGACGGCATAACTTCTGCAGCTATTTTCTCCCGAGCCATGCAGAGATGGAATAAAAAATTCTCTCTTAAAATAGTGAAAGGATTGGATGAGCAGATAATAAACTCTCTTCCTGACAACGAAATATTAATATTTCTCGATTTGGGTTCTGGCAGCGCCCTTAAGCATCTTAAAAACAAGAAGACAGAAATATTTGTCCTTGACCATCACGAAATAACTGACCAAATTCCTGAAAATGTCACAATGATTAATCCCCTTTTATATGACAAAATAAACATCTCAGGGGCAGCAGTCTGTTATCTATTCGCAAAATCAATATCAGAAGAAAACAAAGACCTTGCAAGCCTCGCAGTAATAGGAATGGTGGGCGACTCAATGGAAAAAAACCTCTGCAGATACTCAGATGAGATTTTAAAAGACGCTGAAATAACAATTAGAAAGGGTTTGCTCCTTTACCCTTCAACACGCCCCCTCGACAAAGCCCTTGAATATTCATCAGGGATGTATATCCCAGGAGTAACCGGCTCATTCCGGGGAGTTATTGAAGTTCTAAGAGAGGCAGATATACCAAAAATAGACAACCGATTCAAATCCCTCTATGAGCTTACAGAAGAAGAGATGTCAAGACTAATAACCTCAATAATGCTCCGCCTTGTTGGAATAAAGGACGGCTCAGAACTCATAGGAAATCTTTACCTTGTTAAATTCTTCAATAAATTAGAGGATGCAAGAGAATTCTCAGCCCTAATCAATGCCTGCAGCAGAATGGACAAACCCTATGTCTCGTTAGGATTCTGTCTTGGAAACAAGAAATATATAGAAGAAGCTGAGAAAATATACATAGATTACAAACAGCACCTCGTATCTGCTCTGAGATATGTTTCCGAAATGGAAAAAATCTCCGGAAAGAATTATACCATAATCAATGCAAAAAACAACATAAAAGACACAATAATAGGCACAGTTGCTTCAATTATTTCGCATTCCCCGGTATACACGCAGGGCACAATAATTGTCGCGCTCGCATACAATGAAGACAAGATAAAAGTTTCTGCAAGAATGGTTGGAAAGGAAGGCAAGAACATCCGCGAGGTTCTTAGTAGAGTGGTAGTTCCGCTTGGAGGAGAAGTAGGAGGACACCCTAACGCCGCAGGCTGCCTAATCTCAAGAGAACAGGAAAACGAGTTCATACAGGAGCTCAGAAGAAACCTCGAAATAGATATAGTCAAAGTATGAAACCCAAATCATTGTAAAATGCGAGGGTTATCAAGGAGTTGAATTGCGAATTTATTAGCAAATCTTTAAAACACCGAATTTTGTAGTATTTTGATGACTAAACCAGAAGTAAGCAAGTTCCTAAGAGTATCCTGCCCAAGATGCGGGAAGAAGAAGATCATATTCGGAAAAGCAGCAACCCATGTTAAATGCGACAATTGCAACTACCTTCTATTGAAAACAAAAGGCGGAAAATCAAAAATCCGCGCCCCAATTAAGGAGGTAATATGACTGAACTAAGAGAAGATGACATTGTAATGTGCACTGTAAAGAAAATAGAAGGCACAACCGTTTTTGTAGACATAGAGGACAATGGCTCCGGAACTATAGTGATGTCAGAAATTGCAGCAGGAAGAATAAGAAACCTGAGAGATTATGTAATTATAGGGAAAAAAATTGTCTGCAAAGTTCTCAAGATTGCAAAAGATCACACGGAATTAAGCCTCAGAAGAGTTACTGCAAAAGAAAAAGATGAAATAAAGGAGAAATATGCAAAGGAAAGAAACCTTTTTGGAATGCTCAAAGCTTCAACTAAAAAGCCTGAAGAAGTGCTTAACAAAATAAAGCAGGCAACAGATGTTATAGAGTTTATAGAAAGCGCAAGAACCAATCCTCAGATAATTGAGAAGTTTATGCCAAAATCAGAAGCGCAAGCCTTCTCAAAAATACTTTCAGAAAAGAAAGACAAAGAAAAAGCAGTGAAGAAAGTAATTTCAATTAAATCATTCTCATCGTCCGGCATAAATGATATAAAATCCGCACTGGGCTCAGCAAAAGACGTTGAAATCCACTATCTCGGCTCTTCAAAGTTCTCAATCTCATCAAAAGGAAAGGATTTCAAGCATGCAGCCCAGCGCGTTCAACAGGCAATAGATGCAATAAGAAACAAATCAAAGGAAAAAAAGCTCTTCTTTGAGTGCGATGAAAAATGAAGCTCAAAAA
>JBFYLR010000041.1:0-27497 GCA_041305305.1 Nanobdellota archaeon | reverse complement strand
AGAATAATCTATATTCTTTATTTTTTTTGAGACAACTGCTTTTTCAAGATGAGGGATATCTCCCTTGATTTTCTCAAGTTTCTCCTTGACTTCTTTATATGTCTTTTTATTCATGCCTCTTATCCCACAACTGCCTTGTATATCCTGCTTTTATCGCATCTTTCTCCGAATATCCTAATTTCCTTAGAACTTCATAAACTTCTTTCCTAGCTTTCTTAATATCTTTCTCATCTGCAAGATATTCTATCTCCACAAACCATCCAAGCCTTTTTACATTGTTAAGTTCTATGTGAAAATTTTTCTTTATTTCAAAACTCTCGCATTCCTTCTCTTTTGTAACCCATTTCCTGAATCCAAAATCTTTTATCAGTTTTAGAAAACCTTCTATGTCGCTCGTCTGGAACTCGACTTCTTTCTTCGCCCAAATGCCTTTCTTATATCCTTCAGGCGCTTTAAAGTTCACAACATAATGCCCGTCTGCCTTTCTTATCCTGAGGCTTTTCTTGGGATAGCTTTTCAAGTTCTCCAGAGTGTAATAATCATCTATTTTCTTCTCTTTTTTAACAAGCTTCCCAAGAGAAAGGGCTTTCTTTCTCATTTTCTCCGGATTTTTTACAGAAACTTTAATTTCTACTTCAATCATTTTCATATACCCCTAACTATATTTTTTATTCAAAAAAATAAAAAACAAATTTTTATGCGCAGCTAACAGGTTGAGTTGGATTGCAGTAAGATACACTGCCCTTCCCATCGTCAATTCCGCCCGCGACACTTACCTTTACAGCGTCAAATCCTAAGTTTCCAGCAGGAACAAGTTTTGTCTCAAGTTCAGCAGGAACGTATGCCGCGTCAGTTATAGGAACAACTTTTGTTGAACCATCTGCATTCTCAAAGACAAGCCTAAGCTCCTTCAATGATGCAACTCCTGGATTTCTCTTAATAGTCGCATTTGATACTGTAGCAGTGCTCTGGCATGCCGTTACTTCAAGACTTAATGCAAGGCATTGCTGCTGTGTCTGCACTTTCTGCCCGCTGCTTGTAAACATAGGCTGCAAGAAGCTCCACAATATCGCAATCGCCACTATTGTCAAAAGAACTATCAGGACAGTTGTTACAACGTCACTCAACCCCCTTTTATTTGTCATAGCAGAATTACCTTAATTTACTATATAAATCTTCTCTTGGTAGTTAATTAAAATGTTTTAATGAAGTAAACTTGCTCTTGTAGCCCAGATAAACTGAGATTTTCTTGTTATCAAGCCTTAATGCCAATGCTCTTCTTGCACCATCCAGTATTGTATATGTTTTCATGTCATTTGTTAGCACAATCACTCTTGGCATATCCTTCTGCTCCTTTCTTACAGAATCAATTATCTTTCTAAACTCCTCATGCATCTTTCCTGACTTATACTCATTTTCCAAATCAGTATGGGTCATTCCAATCTCTCTCATAAATCCCTTTCCGCTATCAAATATTCTGTTCACAAAATCAGTATTGGGAGATAATTCTGTTTTATACCATTTAATATCAGAATCTTCGAATAATTCCTTCCAGCTAATTTTCATGCAATGGCATAACTCTCTTTTCTTTTCAGAATCTCCATTAAAGAATTCTTTCCTGAATTTCTTGTCTTTCTTTGTTTTTCTCTGCTGTCCTAATGCTAATTCATATGCTACCTGTTCAGAAGATATACTTTTCATCTGTGCGCGAACCAGAATTCATACTCTTCGTCCTCATTAACCCTGTCAAACCTGCAGAAGCCATATCTTTCAAATTGTATAATCTCTCCTTCCTCTAAATCGGTTATCGCTTCCTCAGCCATTCCCTTAACCCATTTCCCGTCCGGCATCAATATCTTTGTTTTCGCGCTCTTCTTGTCAGAAACCCAATTTATCTTTGGAATATCCTTATTTTCTTCGCTTGTGAATTCAGCATTCTCTGTTTTTTTGTCAAGTTTTATATTATAAAGATGAAGAAGTCTTATTTCCTTTCCTTTCAGGCTATTAAAATCGTCTCCAGATATTAATATTTTTCCAATCTCAATCTTCTTTCTGTCCGCCTTGTCCGGGTGAATCGGAACTTCTATCTCTTTAATCTTTGGCTTCTTTTTAATATCCAATTCAACTGGGTTCTTTACAAAAGAATATCTTGATGCAGTTGCGTCAATTATCTTCCTGTTGACTGCCGCAAGAACATCCGGGCTGATATGCCCCGAGCTCTTTGACAAACCGACTGTCTGAGCCAGCTCTTCAAACATCTTAGGCACAAATCCTCTTCTTCTAAGCGCTTTTATCGTTACAAGCCTAGGGTCGTCCCATCCAGAAACTTCTTTTTTCTCAATCATCTCTCTTATCACCCTGCCCTGCGTCTCAGCCCCTGTTATTTCGTATCTTCCTATCTCGCGGACAATCGGCATCTTCAATTTCAATAATTTGAGAAGATATTCATGCAGTTCTGCGCGAAGTTCAAATTCCTTTGAACGTATAACGTGAGTCACTCCATTAAGGGCGTCTTCAACAGGGTTTTCAAAGTCATACATCGGCCAGACAGCATACTTTTCTCCTTGTATGAAATGCTTTGCATGGCTTATTCTGAAAATAACAGGGTCTCTCATGACTCCGTTTTTTGATTTCATATCTCCCTTCAGTCTTAATGTTCTTTCACCCTCTCCATACTTCCTGTTAAGCATATCTTTCCAATGAGTCATACTCTCTTTGACGCTCTGGCTCCTGCACTTGCACGCTTTCATCTTTTCCCTTAATTTCTTTACTTCTTCTTGCTTGCACTTGCAGACATATGCATTTTTCTCAGATATAAGTTTCTCTGCAAGTTCGTAATATTTTTCCATGTTGTCTGATGCAATTATCTCCTCGTCCCATTTTATTCCAAGCCACTTCAAATCTTCATTCATTGCATCATAGAACTCTTTTGAGGATTTCTCAGGATTTGTGTCTTCAAATCTAAGTATGCACTTGCCTTTGTACTTTTTTGCATAAAGAGACTGAATCATAAACACTAATGCATGCCCAATGTGATTGTATTTTGAAGGCTCTGGCGCGAGTCTCGTTACAACTTTTCCTTCCACCGCATTTTCAAGTTCAGGCAGCCCTTCCCTTTCCTCATGCTCTTTTACAACGCTCTTCAAATCATGCATCTCCCTCTGCAGCTTAACCTCATCAAAAGAATTCACTTCTTTTACAATCTCATGTATTTTTGGCATAATTGCCTTTATATCTTTCTTGTCAAGCCCGTGATTAAACAGCTTTGTAAGCACTTTTCCCGAATTTGCCTTCCCGAATTCAAGGGCGTTTCTTATTGCATACGCCCTAATCTCTTTTGAAAAGTCTTTCATGTTAATAGAAGAGATAATCAACTTTTAAAAGTTACCTCCTTGGCTCTCCTCAACCCAGTTATTATCCGCTAATAACTTCTTCATCAGTTCTATTTAGAAGTTTAACTTGAAATTATCCTAAACTCAATCTTCCTAATTTTTCTTCTATTTTATCCATTTTCTCTATAAAGTTGTTAATCTTATAGTCCAAATCATCAATTTTTATCTTTAGCGCATTCAGCTCTTTCCCATCAACGCTTCCGGATATTTGTGAAACTGATGTCGCGGGTGTTGAAGGCGCAAATGTCTCCAATCCTGCAAAAGGATTAATCACTGGTGTTTCTGCTGCCTGGGTGTTTGAAACTCCTGCAGAAGCCATGTTTGATAAAAAGTCAAAATTAGGCGCCGGAGATTCTGCGCTTGCTGTTGTCGGCTGCGGTGTGTTTTCACTTGAACCAAAAGCCGTAAAATCAACAAAACCACCCTCCGTTTTAACGCTCAGTTTCTTCTCTTCCGGCAGCTTGAGAATCCCCTTTTTCTTCAGCAAAGTATAGTCAATATACTCATCACTTCCAAATCCCATGAAAATACCTGTGTTCTCTTGTTTATATTTCTTGCCCTGCCAAACCTTTAAATTTAAATAAACCCTATTCCATAATATTCTATAAAATAGAGGATAAAATGGTAGTTGACCCAAAGAAGCTTATTGCAGCAATTGTGCCAGATGTTTATTGCAGTGAGAAAACCCGTGAAGAAGTTAAAAAGATAGTGAAGGATGGCCTTGAAAAAGGCGAGAAGGACGTTTATCTAAAAGCTGCCGAAAAAGCCGAACTTGTCGAGACAGATTTCATGGATTTTGACAAAGTTGTCTCAAGTCCTTTCAAAAATCTGGGCATAAAAAATCCTGTTGAACAGCACACTCTTGTCTATGAAACAAGCTCTCAGGCGCTCGAACAGGTTTATTTCTGGCTCCATGACTATCTCTATAACAAGGCAGAATACGGCTCAGCCGATAAAATAATTGACAACTTTATCTCAGCCCCTGGCTCTGCTCACTTTTCAGAGATGGGATTGAAGGCAAGCAAGATGCAGGAAGAAGGGATGAAGATACTTGCTCTTGCAAATCAGCTGATTCGTTCAATATTGAATCTGGTTTATGATTTGAAAGAGATGAAACTAAGGCTTCAGGTTTATGACGATTTCAAGGACAAGAAAGACTCTCTGAAGAGCGAGGCAGCCTATATCTCCCTGAAACAGATTTGGCTTGACCAGGTTGATGCAAAGCGCGGAAATACTTCAATAAAAGGGCTCGCCATATCCGGGACGAATCAGCCAAGTTTCGTAATGCTGATAGATTCTTTTATGGTTGTAAAATCACTTGAGGATATCGACAAGAGGGAAAAGAACAACGAATTTAATGAGAGAATATCAAGGCTTCTGAAGCAGAGATTCTCAGAATTTGAGCGCTGGTTGAAAGAATCAGACAGGGAACTAAGAAAGAGATTCGAAATAGAAAAATCTTATCTGAAGAGCCAGGTAAATTCAATAAAATTATACGCCCACTGGGCAAAACCTTATCTTAAGGCCGCCGCTCAACTCGAGCAGAGGGCGAAAGCCACATCTGCTCTTGTGAACATGTTCAACACCTCTCTTTTTGAGCTTGCTCTTCTTGGGATTGGAGACTATAAAGTAGACATAGATGTCGCAAGAAAAGAGCTTCCAAAATCATTCAAAGGTTCAAACAAGAAGAAATTAACTTATACTGTTTTAGTTGAACTGAAGTTCCGTTCAATTCCGGAGAGATTTCAGCAGGGAGGATATGGTTTCAGGGGGAATGCGGAAGTTATATTCACGGGCTTCGCTCTTAGTGCAGACGAGCAGAGAATTTTGAAGGACCAGCTCGATTACGACGACTTCAAGGATGTTTACAGCCTTATAGAGGGCACAACAGAAGGAAGCCTCGCCCAGTTGCAGTCAGACATTGATGAGTTCCTTGCAGAGAAGAAAGAAGAAAAGAAATCTGAAGAAAGCGGGGAGACAAATCCTTTCTCAGCCCTGATTTCCATCTTTACAGATGCTGCAAAACTTTTCAAGAAAGAGGAGAAAAAAGAGGAAGAGAAGGAAAAATCCCTGAAGATTGAGCCCGATTCTGATATGGAAAAGGTAATGCGTTCCCAATGCGGAGTTGAAGCAAGGAGAAGATGTAGGAAATTCTATGACTCATTTAAGAAAACAAATAACAGCCCCGCCTTCCAATCCTAAGTAATATATACACCCGATTCTTTTCAAATTCATGCCAAAGAAGATAAAAATAAAAGAGATAAAGAAGAATATCAAAGTCACAGAAATAAAACAAGAAGAGCAAAAACAAGAATCTTCAGACAATCCAGACATTCCTCTTGAAGAAATCGCCTCAAACGCTCCTTCTTCCCGTTTATTCCCTAGATTTCAGCAGCCTTCTTCACAGGAGCAGGAATTGCCTCCTGAAATCCAGCCGGAAACCGAAAGCGGACAGCAGGCAGAGCAGGCAGGCCCGAGATATGCCGTAAGAAACATTACTGAGGGGGAGCTCAGAAGGCAGTATGAATCCGGAGAGTCGAGGGCGAACAGGGAGACAGAAGTTAGAAGAAGCAGTTTGCTCCTGCATCCAACCGGCGCCCAGAGGGATGATTTTAGGGACAGGAATCTTTTTGGGCCCCCAAAAAGCGAGGAAGACGAGAAATACAGCCAGCCAATGGATATGAAACCAAAGAAGGAAACAAGGCGTTATCCTTGGGAAGCTTAAGAACTGCAGTTATAACCTCTGCCCTTCCTATATCCTCTTCTGATTGCTCTTTAGTTGTTCCCCTCTTAGGTTCTGCCCCTGCCAATCTCTCATTTAATCGCTCTTCTGTTGCCCCCCTCTGCCCTCTGTGTTAATAATAACCTCCTAAATAAGTTTTAAATAATCAATAATCTTAACTACGCTATGAGTGGTGGTAATTATTTCTATGAAGGGGCCAAGTATGGCTTCGACCCTGAATATGGAGGAGTTTCAAATGCCTATTCAACAAATCCTGCAGCAGGAATAGGTCTCTCAACAGACGCAAGGCAGGCAAATGTCCTTAAGGAAATAAACTCAAAGCTTAATACGGGCGCAACAACAATAGAAGTTTCACAGCAATTCTCAGAAGTCTTCGAATCAATTCCAAAGCAGCATTTCGCTGAATTAAACAGGCTTAGAAAGCTTGTTGGAAAGAATGTTGAGCTCACTTTGCATGCGCCTATGATTGAACCCACCGGACTGACAAAAAGAGGATGGAATCCTTATGAAAGAGAGCAGGCTGAGAGGCAGATGCTTGCCGCAGTGGAGAAAGCGCATGAACTTAATCCCGAAGGCAATGTTGTAACAACATTCCATGCAAGCATTGCAAATCTTCCTGCCGAGACGAGAACATGGGAAGAGGTTACAGAGGGCGGAGAGAAAAAAAAGAAAGCAATAATCAAGGAAGCCGTTGTAATAGATGAACGAACCGGAGAGTTTGGAACTGTCCCTGGAAAGGTAAGTAAGTTCGAGAGTGAAAAAGAATTCAATCTTGACAAGAAGATAGAGGACATGAACAAGAGCAACTGGTATAAGGGTTTGCAGCATCTTAACTGGACAGTCCAGCACGGCTCAGCTGCTGTTGGAGAGGCAATGACTTCAGGAAAAGATGGTGAAGATAAGAAAATTGTAAATCTCTATAAGGAATATGCGGAAGGAAAGAGCGACAAGATTGAAAAAGAGTTTGAGAAGATGGACTCAATTGCTCCAGGGACAAGCGAAGGATTCCGAAAAAAACTGCAGACAATGCAATATGGGGATTTGCAGCTCAGGGACGCATATACAAATCTTAAAGAGATGTTTGACCAGGCATATTTTGCCCTAGAGCACTCAGATAGTTCAAAGGCAAAGACTGCAATTAAACAGATGGATGATTTCAGGAAGAAGATAGCTCCAAAACTCAACTATCTTGAGAAGCCTGAGAAAGTTCACGAGCTTGCTGACGAGATAACTCACGGCATGCATCTTCTTCGCTCAGTTAGTGCTATAGAAGTTCCAAAAGTTTTGAAACCAATAAAAGAATTCGCTCTTGACAAGGGATCGGACACATTCTCAAACCTGGCATTTGAATCTTATAAGAAATTCAAGGAGCACTCTCCGATAATAAGCATTGAGAATGCTCCTGCTGGAACAGCCATTCTCTATACTGGCAAGGAGCTGAATGATATAATCCAAAAATCCAGGGATAAATTCGCTAAAAAAGCTGTTGAAAAACTTGGGATGTCTGAGTCAGAAGCAGAAAATCAGGCGAAAAAGCTTATTGGTGCAACCTGGGATGTCGGACACATAAACATGCTTAGAAAATTCGGAGCAGGTGAAAAAGAAATACTGGAGGAGACAAAAGCTGTTGCTAAGAATATAAAACATATACATCTCTCAGATAATTTTGGAATGGAGCATACAGAACTCCCTATGGGCATGGGAAATGTTCCCACAAAAGAGATGATGAAATTAATAGCCCAGCAGAATGACAAGCTCGGTAAAGTCAAGAAAGTTGTTGAAGCAATGCACTGGTATCAGCACTTCCAGACTTCTCCTCTCGGAGAGACTTTAGAGCATTTCAATTCCCCTATTTATGCGATGAAGAATGCCTCCTACTGGAATCCAAATGCGGGCTATTTTGCCGGTTTCGGCATGAGTCCTGAAGTGCACCACTCCATTTATGGCGCGGGCTTCTCTAATCTCCCAGTTGAGCTTGGCGGGCAGATGTCCGGGCGCTCAAGAGTCTCCGGGAACCCTATGGAATAAGGTTTATATAATACTCAAAGATATATATTGTATAATACAATGAAAAAGAAGGTGAAGAAACAGGCGGTAAAACTTCTTACTGAGAAGGACATAGCAATGGACTTTGCTCTCCGCGCCCAGCAGAAATTTGACAGATTGATTAAGGCATCAGTTCTTTTCGGCTCACAGTCAAAGGAGAATTCTTCTCCACGCTCAGATATAGACATTGTTCTCGTTGTTGACGACGCTTCCGTTGAGTGGGATTTAGAGCTTATCGGATGGTATCGCGAAGAATTGGGGAAGCTTATTGCGGCAAAAAACTACAGCAGGGAGCTTCACATTAACACTATAAAACTTACAACTTGGTGGCAGGATTTATTGCATGGAGACCCGGTTGTTCTTAACATACTCCGATATGGACAGCCTCTTGTTGATTTAGGAGGATTCTTCACTCCAATCAAATCTCTTCTTGAGAAAGGAAAGATACGCTCAACTCCAGAAGCAGTTTTCGTGGCTCTGCAGAGGGCTCCAACTCATCTTGTAAGAAGCAGGATGGCTGAGATGGGAGCAATAGAAGGAGTTTATTGGACAATGGTTGATTCTGCTCAAGCCGCTCTTATTACGGCAGGAAAGATGCCTCCAAGCCCAGAGCATATTCCAGAACTCCTTAGCGAGGCTTTTGTGAATACCGGCATGCTCTCAAGCGGATATGTAAGAGCATTTGATGACTTGTTCACTCTTCACAAGAATATAAGCCACGGCAAGCTTATGGACTTGAAAGGCGCAGATATAGATAAATGGCAGGATGTTGCCCAGAAATTCCTTGACGAAATGATAAGAATTGTCAACAAACTTTTAGATATAAAAAAGAATAATTAATTATTTGTCTTTCTTTGCAGCGCTGTATATTACATTCATTGCAGTAGCATAATCCTGAGCATCGCCTTTTGTCATCTCTCTAAGTATCTTTCTGCTTATATCAGCCATCTTATTTGAACCTGCAGTCCTATCATATTCAGATTTTGCGTCTTTTGCCATCTTGTTAAGTCCAGGCACGCCATACTCTCTTGCTTTGTCCAAATCGAAATGACTCTGCTTCATGATAAGTTCCTGCATAAGAGATTCAGTCTCTGCCTGAATATCGCTGTCATATCCCTTGTCTTTCATCTTTCTTGCCATTGCTTCTCCTGCCCCTATTGCAATAGCTTCTCTGACTTTCTTTGCCTCCTCTTTGCCTACTTCTTTTCCTTCCTCATATCTCTTTGCCAAATCCACATATGCCTGCCATTGGTTGTAAGCATCAATTATTGTTCTCTGTCCTGCAGAGGCTCTCTCTGCAACTTCCTTGAATCCTGCCATTCTTTCAAGATTCTTCTCAGGTATCTCAGACTCTATAATTGAATCAAGATTGCCCTGAAGATTATTTGCGGCTCTTTTATGAGCAAGTTCTCTGCCATACTGTGTGAATTTCATAGCTAGATCCTCATCCATAGATTTAGCATCAGCAGGTTTCAAATAATCAGGTGTGCCCTCAGGTATATTTGCAAAACCATATTCTTTTATCTCCTTTTTAGCCTTTTCAAGAATCTCCTTTCTGGGGTCTTTCCTTCTCTTTTCAAGCTCACCTACATCTGCGACTTCTTTCATGTCTTTCATGAATGCATCGTAGTTTGGTGTCTGCTTCTTTTCGTCTGTCATACTTTCCATAGGTAGAACCCCTATTTAAATCTTTCGATTTTGTTACTACGCTATAGTTACAATACTAGAACTACTCTATCTTCAGCTCATTCTCAAGACTGAATTCTTCATCCTTGTCCTCAAAATGAGAAGAATCAACCGGAATTGCATCATTCAACTTAGGTATGTCTGGAGCATTTTGCTCTCCTGGCATATATTCATTGTTCTTTTGCTCTTCTGGATTCTGCTCTTGTGCCGTCTTCGGCTCTTCAAGCGTCTTAATCTGCTCAAAAATAGGCTCAAGCTTTCTTCCTCTTTCCATCGGTTCATCGGCTTGGGATGGAACTGGCACTGGAATCTCCTGCACTTCATCTACAGCTGGTTTTTCTTCAGCCTTCTCTGCAGGTTTATCCTCTTTCTTCTCAACGCCTGGATTGTTTGCAGATGCTCTTCCGCTTTCAAGCTCGGCAACAAGCTTTGATATTTTCTCTGCGGCATCAGCATTAACTGATATTGAATCAATCCCTTCTTTTACAAGGAACCCTACCATATCCTCCCTGCTTCCGCTCTGCCCGCATACACTTGTTTCAACACCGAACTTCTTGCATCTTCTTATAACATAGCTTATTGCAGACAAAACCGCGGGATTCATCTCATCATATATATACTGCACTTCTGAATTATTTCTGTCAATCGCAAGAATATACTGCGTCAAATCATTTGTTCCAAAGCTTATGAAAGATATTCCCTCTGCGCATAAATCATTTATTATCTGCACAGCTGCAGGAGTTTCAACCATTATTCCTATCTTAAAGTTCTCAGGCATTCCCATCTCAGAAGCATATTTCTTCGTCTCTTTCAGTTCGCTTAGATTTATCACCTGCGGCATCATTATCCCTATTTTCTTCTCAGGGAATTCCCGGGCAACTTTTATAGCTGCCTCAATCTCTGATTTCAAAACCCCTGGGTTCTTCAATCCGAATCTTATCCCATGATTTCCAAGCATAGGATTGCCTTCAACTTCCTTTGGCGCGCCGTCAAGATTTCTGTATTCATCGCTCCTTATGTCAGAAGTTCTTACCCAAACTTCTTCAAATGGCTGTGCAATCCTCTTTATTCCCTCATAAATTATTTTTACATAATCTGCATAATCGTCCTTCTTCGCATAATAGAATGGATGCTTTCCAGATTCAGCTATTATGCCTTCAAGTCTTGTAAGTCCAACTGCTTTTGCCCCTGACAAAGCCGCTCTATCCGCAAAATCTGGCAAATCAACAATGACTTTTATTTTAGTCTTAGTCGGAACAATTTGGTTAACTTCAACTATCTTTTTCTCCCCCTTTCCAAGATATACCTTCCCATTATTGCCGTCAACTGTGACTATGTCTCCATCCTTGAGCTTCTTAGTGGCGTCCCCAGTTCCAACAACTGCAGGAATGCCCATTTCTCTTGAGACAATCGCCGCATGACTTGTTATTCCTCCCTCATCCGTTATAATGGCAGTAGCTTTCTGCATAGTCACAACCATATCAGGGTTAGTCATCTCTGTAACAAGAACATCTCCTTTCTTCACTTTCTTCAAATCTCCAATCTCATAAACTATTCTTACTGTTCCAGAATCAACTCCAGGGGACGCTCCAAGCCCTGACAGCAGGACCTCTCCTCCAATCTCCTTAGTATCTTTTCTCTCCTTCCCAAGAGTTGTAATCGGTCTTGACTGCACGATATAGATGTCTTTTCCTTCAATTGCAAACTCTATATCCTGCGGTTTCTTGTAATGTTCTTCAAGCTGTTTTGCGTATATTGCAAGCATCTTTACTTCATAATTGTTAAGAACCTGCTGTTTTGCCCTTTCTGGAGTCAGCTTCACAATCTGATTCTCTCCCGATGAAGAGCGCGTTATAGCAACCTTCTTCTCAGCAAGCTTTGTATCCAGAAGTTTGAATGTATTCAAGACATCCCCGTCTACAATATAATTATCCGGTTTTATTCTTCCTGATACGATCCCTTCTCCGAGCCCCCAGACTGCTTCCATCATTATTGTATTGTCCATGGTGATAGGGTTCCTTGAGAATATGACTCCTGACTTGTCAGAGTTAATCATTTTCATTACAACTACAGCCAATTGCGCCTTTTCCTGCCCGAATCCTTTCTTTTCCCTGTAATAAACTGCTCTTGCCGTGAAAAGTGACGCCATGCATTCCTTTACTTTTCTAATCAGCTCTGATTTTCCCTTCACATTAAGGAAACTTTCCTGCTGTCCGGCAAAACTGGCTTCAACCAGGTCTTCTGTTGTCGCGCTTGAACGAACCGCCACAAACGGAGGCTCATAAGAATGCTTTAATATATCAAGGGCGGTTTTTGTCGCTCCTGCAATGCTGGACTTGTCGCTTCCGATTATATCATATGCCTCGTTTATCTCGCTTTCCATCTCAGGAGGCATATCTGAATTTGCAATCATCTCCCTTATCTCCTTTGCGGCATTCTCCAGCTTCTCAGTTTCTTCTATGTCAAGCCCGGCAAGTTTCTCTTTCATCTTTTCAATAATTCCAGACTTCTCAATAAAATATGAATATGCCTGCGCAGTTATTACAAATCCTGGAGGAATTGGAAATTTCGAATTGTACATCTCGGCAAGACTCGCTCCCTTGCCTCCTGCGATAGAAACATCTTTGTTGCTCAGCTCAGAGAACCATTTTATAAATCCGCTTCCCCCGCTTGGAGCCGGAACAATCTCTGTCTTTCCCCCTTTTATAGCCATTTTATTAAATAAGAAACAGAGTTAATAAATATTGCTTTAATTCATTATCCAAATTAAAAAGAGAGGACAGCAATCTCTCTGCCGACAATCTGCTCTCTTCTGAACTCTTTAATAGGGAATTTAATGTTTGAATTCTTTATTTCATATAATCTCATTCTCGTCTCGTAGCATATTCTCTCAAAATTGCATGAAACGCTTCCTCTCTGGCTCTTTATCATGGGGGAAGTGAATGCAATCTTTCCGCCCCTCTTCATATATTTCTTAATATTGTTAATGACTGCAATTATCAGCTCTTCAAATTCAGAAGTTATGCTTTCCGCTTTGTTCCTCGCGGGCAATTTTGTCATTAACTCTCCAAGAGAAGGCTCCGTTGCTATTCCTGAAAATTCTTGAATCTTTGACTTTCTCGAATCGTCGTTTATTACTTTTGATTCCGAATCAACTTTGTAATTCTTTCTCAGCCATTCAATGTTCTGCCTTGCATTATTTGCGGCATTCCTCTCAATTTCAATTCCCACCACATTTATTCCTTTAAGCATCGCCTCGCCAAGTATTACACCAATCCCGCAGAATGGGTCTACGAGAGTTTCCTTCTTTTTCGTCTGCGACAAATTAATCAATATCCTCGCAAGTCTCGGCGATATTGCAAGCTCTTCTCTCCTATATGGCTTCTGCATGTCTTTCTTCTCGGCTTCAGATGAGTCATAGCTGGCTTCAATGCATCCAAAGCTCATATATTTATTTTCGTCATCGCTGAAAACAAAATAATTCATGTCCCTCAGCACTATTTTTTCAGGGCTTCCCTGCACAACGTCCCCATTTTGAAGTTTTATTGTTCCTGACACTCCTTTATATCTTGCTTTAAGCCTTTCTTCCCTGAAATTGAACTTTATCGCATCCAATATCTCGGAGAAATCCTCTTCATTTGCATAATCTAGCACAGAATAAACAACTTTATTATCTCTTCCGAAATAAATTGGTTTTTTCCTAATCTCCTCAGATATTTTCTTCACCTCTCCTGAGAAAATAACTCTTCCGCCGGCAATAACTCCTCCAAGTTCATTCATCATCTCTTTCAATTTAAGCTCATTGTCAACATCAACAACTATTGCATTAGATTTGAGCTTGTGGCTTAATGTTCTAATCTGCTCTTTTTCAAAATAAGAAAGCAGCTCGGCCTCTGATAAGGATGGATTTCTTCCAAGAACAAAAAAGTATTTCATAACAGTTTATGCCTTTCTCACTAAAGGCATCTCAAATAATATCTTTGTTGAGCCAGGCATCTTTGCCTTTATTGATTCAAGAACCTCGCGGGCAAATCTCGCGCATTTCTCATCAGTGCATGCGATAAAGAATATGTCTTTGCCTTCAGGCACAATCGCTGCTCTGCCTTCAATTACTCCAAATGAGTGGCTCATTCCTGTTGATAATCTGTCTGCTCCTGCAACTCCAGAAGTCTTGTTGTTTCTTAGAAAATGATGAGGATGAATTTTAACAACAAAGAAATACTGCCCTGGAAACTTTTCTTCAAGGAATTTGTGTGTGTGCATTCTTCCCGCCTCAATTGCGGTGTCTCTGATTAAGATGTCCTGGTTTGCAACAAGCCTCACAAAAAACTTGTGCTTGCCTTCCTTGTATCCTTTGTAATCTCCAAGATTATATTTGGCAATTTTCACATGAGGTATTGTTCTGATGTACGCCTTATTCTTCTTTCTGGAATTCCTCGTATAAGGAGTTACATGCTTCTTTGAGTATGCTGATGCTTTTCTTAATCCCATTTTATCTGACTAGCTCCTTTGCAGTTTGTTCTTTCAACTCTTTTTCAAGCCTAATCCTTGTTGTGCATTTTGCCCCGCCCAAACAAGATTCTTGATAAAACTGATTGCCTACACTGCCCTCTGCTGCCTTGCTGTAAAGAGTTACCTCGGGGCATCTTATGCAGTTATATTCTCCTCTGTGAAAAGTGCATGCTTCTGTCATCTTATTTAACCTCTACTTCAGTAGTCACTGCCTGCCCAGGCAATCCTGACTCAAAAATAGCTCTTACTAATCCTTTGTTTCCGTGGGCATCGCTTATTTTGCCCTTGATTATCTTGCCTGCAGGACTCTTCCACTCAACATCCTTTCCAGAAAGCTTCTTTGCGTCCTCTCTCTTTGTCAATCCCAAATCAAGCAAATAATGCCTTTCATGTATTCTGTGGCGGCTTCTTCTGAACTGAACAACTATGCCTTTCATGTTTTTGTTAAATAAGAATGGTTTTTAAACCTTATTAAGGACTTATATAATAATCTCAAACTTGCCCAATGCATTTTCTAATGCATGGAATACTTCTCCTGATATTTTTGTGCTCAGTTTTCCTTTGTTTTCAGCAAGCGCTTTTTCAAGCTCTTCTTTTGATGAATCAATAAGCTTGAGGCTGTCTCCATGTATTCTCTTTATCTCTTTACCTTCAATAAGGAAGCAATCCTTCCCAGCAAGCACCAATTCAGCCTTTCTGTTTCCAGAGTATATTACCTGCATTATCGTACCTTTCTCTGTGCATATCAAGTCGGCTCTTTGCGCATATTCAACAAGCGCCCTGATAAGCTCTATAGCATCTTTCTTCATATTATCTACTTCTTTGAGGCTTATCTTTCCAGCCTCAACTCTCTTCTTTACATTTGATATTTCCCTGACTATCTTTGAGAATCTCTGCTCTATCTTTCCCTTCTTTACAAGTTTGTTCTCAAATTCTCCAATCAATTGATTCTGGCTCTTATTTCCAAACAAGTTCTTAAGCATCTTGAAAACATCTGCATAGACTTCCTCAGCAGTTTTCTCGTGTATTCTCTTCTCAATCTTCTCCCTCAACTTCTGAAGCATCTTGCTGTAATCTTTCCATTCTGCGACCATCTTGTCAATTTCTTTTCCAGGAATTTCCTTCAGTTTTCCATACTCATATTGCCTGAACATATCGACATCTTTCTCAATTATCTTCACATATTTCTTGTCAACCATTTTCTCTTTGTCGAAGAATATCTCCTTAAACACTTTTGGAGTCTCCTTGTGAGTTGGAGGAGCCATTCCAGAGAGCATTATCAGAGCCTGAGTCGGAGTTAAAACGCCGTAATATATATCTATCATCGCGTCAATCAACCTTCTCTTCACCATCTCTTCAGTCTGCTCTCCCTGCTTCATGTATAAATCAATTGCTTCGGCGCTTGGTTTTATCTTCCCCATCTTAAGGAGAAGCTTCCATGGCAGGAATGTTCCCCTGTCGTAAAGAGGTATCCCGTCTCTTATGAATGTGAACATCACCGGATGAGCATCCTTAACACTCTGCCAGAAGTCGGTGAGGAGATAAACCTGCGGGGAGAGTATATTCTTCACTCCAGCTAATGCCGTGGCTTCGCGTATATAATCATAAACTATTCCTTTAAGCTTGTCAAGAAGCTCCAAACGCGGCATTCTCTTTACATCAGTATCATCAATAACTACAAATACATCGACATCAGAATCTTTTCCGGCTGTTCCTCTTACAAGACTTCCCCCGATTACATAACTTGTTACATACTTCTCAAACTTTCTAAGCAAAAGCGACTTGTGAATGTTAGCGACTCTTAATGCTCCAAGAAATCCCTGGTCATGTATTGGGAGAGAAGCAGAGACTGCATCAATAAATTCAAACTTGCTGTCCAGTCCGTAGTTCCATATATCAACCGGCGTCTTAATGTGCACCCAGAGATTTTCTTTCATCTCCTTTACCATCTTCACCACCTCAGGTTTTATCTTTGGGATGTCTTTGTAGTTGTCCTCAGGGATAATCATTATCACATGCAGAGGTTTAGATTCAATTGCCTCTTTAGGCAATCCTTCATCTTCCTCAAAGAGAGCAAACGAATTCACCGGAAGAAGTCCTATTGCAATCGTGAAAGGGTATTTCTTCACAACAAGTTTCTTCAAACCCTCAACTTTTGATTTTATCTTCTCGATGTTCTCAAGCTGTTTTGCCTGCTCTTCAGGCAGAGCCGAATTTATCTTAGCTTTGTCATCATACTTGTTAGAAACATTGCTCTGCTCAGCCAGATTTTTAGGCTTTTTTTCACTCATATTTATAGTAAAAATCTGATATATTTAAACCTTCTTTAAAATGTATACTAACAATTTCGATTTGCTCTCGTCTTAAGAATAAGATTCATTTCGACATTGCTTACTGCGGTGCTCCTCGCTTCACTGCGGGCATCCTCGTTAACGCAATGCGAAATGGCCCTACGCGGGATCGAACCGCGGAATCATCGGTGTAAACGACGTGGTTTGCCACTAGCCTATAGGGCCCTATAGTCTAATTAAGATATTTGGTTTTTAAAACTTCTGTGTATTTTGTTCAATAGACAAGAAATGCGCCCGATGGCTCAGAGATTTATATCTCTGGGATGTCAAGAATCTCCTGATTCTTGAGCACTATCAAGATTCAGTGAATCTTGAAGCTTCAACTCTTGCGAGATTGAAGTCTGAAAGAACTCTCAGACTTTTATTTACTGTACGTCTCTCTGACTTTCTCTTGCTGTGCGGTTCCTCGCTTGAGAGCTGTGGACCTGCTCGCTGCGGAAAGCAGAGATGCGCCCGACGGGAATCGGACCCGTATTCCCTGATTGGCAACCAGGTGTTCTACCACTAAACTACGAGCGCTTAATAATTCTACAGATAGAAGTTATTTAAAGTTTTATGGTTCTTAATCCATCCCATCAAAGGAAGGCATGCCTCTTGGCATCTGCTGCTTTGCAGACTTGCTTACAAGAATATCATCTATTCTTAGAATCATCATTGCAAATTCAGAGGCGGAAGTTATCGCCTGAGTTTTTACTTTTATAGGCTCAATCACTCCTGCACTGAGCGTATCTTCAATGCTGTTATTTAGAAGGTTTAATCCATGGTTGACTTTGCCAGATTCATGCAGTTTTCTAAGCTCAGTTAAAACATCAATTGCATCCATTCCTGCATTCTCTGCCAGGGCTTCGGGAATAGACTCAAGGGCGTTTGCGAAAACCTCAATAGCAAGCTGTTCTCTTCCTCCGATTGTTTTTGCAAAAGACCTAAGTCTCTTTGACATCTCCATCTCAATTGCCCCTCCGCCTGCAACAATTTTCCCGCTCTTTATCGCAGATGCAACATCTCCCAGTCCATCTTTCACTGCTCTTTCTATCTCGTCAATCACATGCGTTGTTCCTCCTCTCATCACAATTGTAACTGCCATCGGATTCTTGCACCCTCTTATATATATCATTGATTCATTCCCATTCTTCGCTTCTTCAACAAGCTCTGCAGAGCCAAACTGCTCAACAGATACGTCATTTAGATTAGAAACAATAATTCCTGAAGTTGCTCTTGATATCTTTTCCATGTCGCTTCTCGGAACTCTGCGAACAGCTAAAATCCCTGCCTTTGCAAGATAATATTGTGCAACATCGTCAATTCCTTTCTGGCAGAAGACAACATTTGCGCCCGAATTTATTATTAAATCAGTCATCTCCTTCAATCTCTTCTCCTCAGCAAAAACAAAACTCTCAAGCTGTTCCGGTGTTGAAACAGATATTTTTGCCTCAGTCTCGGGGTTTCTTAATTCCAATGCCGCATCAGTTAACAATATTCTAGCCCCTTCTATTTTTGATGGCATGGCTGCATTCGCTTTCTCTTTGTCAATTACAATTCCTTCTATAAGCTCGCTGTCTCCTATCCCATCTCCTTTTATTTTCTGCAGTTTAACATCATCAAGATTGACCTCTTTTCCGTGTGCAATCTGCTCTATTGCATTGACAATCAAGTCTGAAAGTTTCTCCTTGTGTCCTTCCGCCCCCTTTCCAGTCATTGCAGTCATCGCAATCTGCTTCAATATTTGCTTGTTTTCAACAGGCATTGCCAGCTCGTTAAGAATCTCGAGCGCTTTCTCAGCACCTAGTCTGTATCCTTTAACAATGACTGTTGGGTGAATCTTTCTGTCCAGAAGTGCTTCAGCCTGCTCAAGAAGCTTTCCTCCAAGAACGGCTGCAGTAGTCGTGCCATCTCCCACCTCGCTTTCCTGCGTCTTTGCAATCTCAACCATCATCTTTGCGGCAGGGTGGTCAATTTCCATTTCATCAAGAATAGTCACGCCGTCATTTGTTACAGTTATATTCCCGGTTGCATCAACAAGCATCTTGTCCATTCCCTTCGGCCCAAGAGTTGTTTTAACAATATCGGCTACAACTTTTGCCGCGAGAATATTATTTCTCTGAGCATCTTTTCCAAGAGTCCTGGAAACATTCTCAGGCATAATGTAAATTGGTTGTTTCTCAGTCATATATTTCCCATAAACCATTATTTTTTAAAGATATATGTAGTCTAATTGAACCATGGATACAAAGGCAATTAACGGGAATGAATGCTCGACGCTCGTCTCTTTAGCTGAAGACATGATATCAAAAAGGGAGGCAAAAGTGAGCAATCTTCTTAATCTTGTCAAGGAGGACTTCTTTAATCTAAGGCAGGAGCATAACATAGAGCCCTATGCAATAGTGGGCAACTGCAGCTATTATCTCATTGCAGATACGGAGAGAATAAGGCGTCTTTACATTGAAAAGAGAAAGTTATCCGAAAGGGATGTGAAATAAAAAATAAAAAGGGCAAACGCCCAAAAAAAGAATTATCTATTTCTGGTTCTTATAAGTCTCCTGCTTCTGGCTCCTCGTCTTCTTCATCCTCGGAGTCATCGTCGTCACTGTCATCATCAGAGTCGTCGTCAAGCTCTTCTTCGAGTTCTTCTTCGTCCTCTAATTCTTCGTCAAGTTTTTCTTCTTCGACCATTTTCTTTTTTGCCATTTAACTATGGTAAATTTAGTTATCGCTAAAAGCTACAAACCCTTTTTAAACCTTCGCATTAGAAAGGCGAAGGTTTACTTGAGATAGCAATCTCATTGTAAATCTTTTGCACGAAAAAAGAGCCACAAGAAAATATTATAAACCGGCGCTCTCTCTGAAAATAATGGATAAAAAGAGGTTCTTCGGGTTTACTCTGGCTCTAGCGGGCATTCTTCTCGCCCTCTCCCATGTAGCTCTGACTGGGGCAGTCATTGGGGAAACAAAGTCTTCTATGCTAGGGGTTGTCGCTGCAATACTGACTATTTCAGGCATCGTATTGGTGCTTGCTGAAGCAGGGGCAAAGAGATATGGCGTAGAAGATATAGTTGAGAATTATGAATCAAGAAGAATGAGTCCTTTAGCAGCAATAGCGCAGATAGACCAAAGGCTTGGCGGCGTGATAGGAGTTATACTTGATCAGAACAAGAGCGAGAATGCCGTAAATATTCAAACAAATAGGGGAACAGTCCATCTTGAGTTTGATAACGCTCTTGAAGCTGAAGAACTCGCTCTTGCGGCTTTTGTCACTGCCCGAGCAAGGGATTACAAGAATGTCCGCAGATGCAAGTTCCATGGTCCAGAGTATTCCTCAAAGCATTACAAAGCTGATTTGATAAGGCGAGTGAGAGAATTCAGTGAGCGTTATGGTGTCAATCGTTAGACTTTTCTTGCAGCCAATAACCTGTCTATTGTTCTAAGAATCCTTCCGACTCTTTCCTCTCTTTGTTCAATTTCAGGAGCAGTACGTCTGTATTTCTTAATTTCTTTATCAAATTCTTTTATAACTGCGTCCATGCATTCTAGAGACTTCTCAGAGGGTTCACTGATAAACGCCTTGTGTGCTGCAACATATACTCTCTCAATTCTGCGCGTTCTATTGCCTTCATCATAATAGTTTAGAACATTAATTTGCCTGCATGCGACATCCATTCTCTTATGGGCCATAGCATCATAAATTGTGTATTTCCCTGCCACTTTAATCTCCCGTGTGGCATCCTTTCCTGCCATATTGGTAGCCGTCACATGAAGGGCATCCCATTTTTTCATAATTTTCCCTGCTTGCCCTAAGATTTCCAGACACCCAGTCCGCATGCCATATGCACTCTTTTAATGCCTTCATTTTAGCATCGCTCTTCGGCTTCACAGCTCCGCTATTATCCGGGATTCTCTCCATTAATCCCTCAACTTCTCTTACTTCATATTTTCTGTCATTTGTCATTGTTTTGTGCCTCTATAGTCTAAAATAATCGTTTCTAAGTTATTTAAACCTTGCTATTTGTCACCACTATATAGATACACTAAACACAAGCCTTAAATATGCTTCCTTCTTAAGCAGGCTATGGGGAATATGACTATGAAACTCGAGGAAAAGGTAGATGCGATGAGAAGGAAGCTTCTTATTCCGATTTACATTAGAGGCGTCTCTAAGGCAGAATCTTTCTCAGATGGCCAGAATCTTAATACCACAAGGCTCGAGATACCTGCGTATTTTGCCGACCCCTTATTCTCAGTTGATTCAAAAGAATGGATAAGCAGGCTGCAGGCAACGCTTCATGCCGCCTCATGCAGGGCAATTATGAAGTGCTACACGGGAAATCATATTAAATGGAAGGAAGGCTGTTCTGGCGGAGATTTTGAAGAAGGGTACACCCCAGAAATAATGGCTTTCGGAGAAGAAGAATACAGGGAGGGGCTGAAGTTCATGCAGGCAAGCGAACATGATGGAGTAGTTGTATTTGACCACCCTTTCAAACAGAGGAGGGAAATGTATGAATCTGCGGCAGTTCATGGAAACAAGAGGATGACTTTTCCAGAGAACTCTCTTCCCTTACATGGCTTAGAAAATTGCGCAGGCGTTCAAGTTGATGTCCCTAAATTATTCGATGTTTCACTTTCTCCTAAGGAAATGAAAGATATAGTATTTCGAATAAACTCCGAGCTACGGCTCAGAGGATATAACAATCTTAATGAACTTGCTAAAATAAGGCACCCTTGTGACTGGGCGACTGCTCTAGATATAACTAAAAATGTAAAATGTCTTTATTCAAACTCCGAGACAGAAGTGGACCACCCAGAAGTATTTCTTGTGCATTCGAGAGTGGCTCAGGCACTCACAACTAATTTTACAAGGAAGCTTGCAGGATATATTGAGAAACTTCCAGAAATAAATATCACTTTGCCTGTGTCGGAGGCAAGCTGAGAGATAAAATGGCTAAGAAAAATATAAAACTTGCAGCATTAGGAGCAGCAGTTGCTATAGCCGGAGTTATTCCTGCTTATTTTGCATTAAATAATCAGGACTCAGATAAACCTTCTGCAAACGCTCAATATTCAGCACCTTTGGAGCAGAAGTTGACTCCTGCAAACGAATTCCTTAGAACTCTTCCGAATTCTCTTGAATCTGTCTCCTCAATTCAGAAATATGAGGCATCGGGGGCAAAATACTGCCTTATTCACATTCCTCAGGCTCATTGCGGAGAACACGGGACTATGCCCTGCACAATAAAAGATAGTGATCTCGCAGATTTCACAGCAAACCTAAATAGAGATTTCTACAGAAGAGTAAACACCCATCAGAAGAATGTCTGCGGAATATTGGAATATCTTATAGAAAATCATGGAATAACTGAGATAATGTCAGAGGGAGTTTGGGAACCTCTTGATAAAGACGGAGTAAGAGAACACTGGGCTAAAGCCCTGAAAATTGCTTCAGTCTATTCATTCAGAACTCCTGAAGAATCAAAAAAAGCTATATCTGAAAACCCTTCCAATTTTGTGTTCGTTCCCGGAGCAGACTTATATCTCGGATTAAAGGGAAAGCTTAAGATTCTGCCTGCTGACAAGCAGGAAGTTCATGCAGAGGCTTCTAAAATAGCTTTGAAACACAAGCCCTCAGAGAAGATATTCCAGGACAAAGTAGTTCATGCAAGAAATAAAGCACTCATAGAACTTGTCGCTCAATCAGACTCCCCTGTTCAGCTCGTTCTTTATGGCAAAAAGCACGACATGTCTCTTGAGATAGGAGACCACAATGAAGCAAATCCTAACAGCAAGATATCTTATGTAGTTATAAACCCGGAAACCCTCTCCTTGTTTAAGGATTAAATCTAATTCTCCCTTTCGTGCACAAATCTCTCTTCAAGCTCATCTATTGTCTTCTGCTGGGTTCGTTCTCTCTTTTCTTCCCCCATCAACTTGAATCCAAATCCTACAATGCTCCAAGCCAGAGATATCAATCCCCCTGAATAAAGGAAATAATACCAGTCTCTCAGAATAATTTCCTTCAGAGCTTCATAACTTGTAACTTCTACACTGCCTGAGAAATTGCTGAATGAGTTAATCCATTCAATAAAGTTTCCTCCGAAGAAGTCAATAAAAACAAACCCTCCCGCCCTTGCCGATTGCACAATAATTCCAGCAACCGCAAATGCCAAAACCCAAAGGAAAACCCATTTAATCTCCCAAATCAGCCTCTTCCACCAAGCCCTTTTTTCTTCCATTTTTATGTGAATATAAATCCCCCCACCCAGAATCGAACTGGGGATCTTCCGGGTTCTGTCGAACTCGAAACCAATGGTAGCTTATCGCGCTTCATCCTGTCCCTGGATTTCTCCTTCGGGAATGTCCGCGCTAGACCGGATTGTCTACAGCCAGACGCTCTAAAACCACTGAGCTATGAGGGGATGATTATGAATATCAAAAAGTATTTTTAAACATATTGCTTTCCAAATTCACTCAATCATCACCATCTTATCCTGGTATTTGATTGAGACTCTCTCCTGCTTAAATCTCTCTTTGCACGTCAATGCTATCTCCTCCGCAGCCCTTTCAATCTCTTGTCTTGTCATGATAAATCTCGGATAATTGATTATTCCCACGATTGCCCCTTCTTCCCTTCCCTCTTTATAGATATAAGTAGTAGGAGTAACAGTTACGCATAATCCTCCTTTATTTGTTCTTTCCTGCAGGAATTCTTTAAGCTCTTCAACAGAATGTCTTATCTCACTGTAACCTTCCCTTAAACCAACAAAAATTTCAGCTGTTATTGTCTCAACAGATTTAGTCATCTTACACTCTCGGAGTAATATCCGATACAAAATACGTTCTGTTAGAAGAAACATATTTTGACTTTCCGCCCTTTACAAAGTGAGTAGTTGCAGGGGAGAGTTCAACTCTTCCTACTATTCCAAGAGGCGAATAAATTATGTAAGAAAATATTCTGTCTTCCCCGGCGTTCAACTTATCAACTTTCCATACGAGCTTTCCTGTCCTCTCGTCTATGTTGTTAACCATCCCGGTTCTCTCAAACAATTTCATTGCGCTGGGTATTCTGTCATAAATTTCAACATTGTCGACAGCAGTTCTTGCCTTTACATTGAGCATCACTTTCAATGCGAGCTCTCCTCCCCTCGTTTTAACATAATAAACTCTCTTCTTCACAACAACTGCTGTCCTTGAATATAAGTAAACAAGCCCAGCACTGACTATAACCAGTATAATAAGCACAAAAGGAAGAGTGTAATTTGTCTTAACAACAAGATTCCAGGACTCTGCTGGGCTTAGCTCATTTTGCCATTTATAATTCACAAACAATCCTTTTCTCTCTGTGCTCAATGGCTCAGCAGAGAATGTTGTGAAGAGCCTTGTAAGAATATTCTTTGTTATTTCAGTATCATCAATTGCAAGTGTGTTTCCCTCATTTGTCTTTTTGATATCTGTGGTTCTTATTATCCATCCGCTGTTCTCTCTTGATACTGCAATGTTCTGCTTCTCAAGATATTTTACCGTGCTCTCAACAGAAGCCCCTGCGTCTTCAATAGAATACTTGCCGGTTATCACATAAGAGCCAGCCTTCAGGTCTTTTATCTCTCCCGTCTTCAATCCAAGAGTCATTGTCTTAGTCTCAAATGGGGCAAATGATAACTTCTTCTCCCCTTCAAACAAAACCGATTCAAGGCTGATTTTTATATCTTCAACCTTAATATTGTTGAGATTCTTTATTGCTATTACTGCATTGTCGTCATCATATCTTATCGGCTGGATAGTTATGTCAAACAAATCTTTCAATTTGATTATTTTAATTGCAAGCTTATCACTAAATGCAACTGAATCCGCGGTATTTATCTGGTATTCAAATGAATAGACTCCTGCTTCACTCCTCGCCTTCTCTCCAGGATATGCATTCACCTGCATGGAAGTATCTCCATTTGGAAGGTTGAAAAATCCGGATGGCTCAAACCTTACTCCCACATATGAATAAAGCTGGAATTTGCCGGGTGCGCCATCATTTGTTATAATAAAATCATAAACGGCAGGATTATCCAGCTCAGAAATAATTGTTGCTTCCTTTTCCGTCTTCTCGACAGTTAACTCTGCCGCACTTGCGGATGAGACAAGCAGAATTGCAGCAAATATAAACACTATTACCCCTGATTTCATGACTCAGAAAACTCTCTCTTGATATTTAAAGATTTATATTATGCAATAGAATACCTTTATCTCTTCCCTGTAAGCTCTAAAAATGCCTTTATCTCTTCCTTGAACGCCCTTACATCTCCTTCTACCTTGTCCTCAATTGCCTTAATCCTGCGAGGTATCACATATTTGTCATATGTCTCTCTTAAGAATTTGTAAACCGGCTTCGTCTCGTCCCAGGTGTTCTTGGGGTCTTTTATCAATATCCCTTTTATCTCCATTGCTATTTTTCCTTTGTTCATTTTCTTCTTCTTTCCATCTATCTCTACTTCAACATCAACCAATCCCCCCACATCTATTCTTATAACAATCTCAACTCTGAAATAATCTGATAAATCTCTCGTCGCTTTCCATTCAAAGCTTATGTCTCTTGCCCCCGCAGGCGACACTTTCTCCGAATATCTCTCTTCATTTACTCCGTAGAGGTTGTCCTTTAGCCAGCTGTGCGCATATGTATAGAAATCCGAGAAGTTGAATATCCCAGATTGGTCAAGCTTCTCCTTTATTATTTGATCCTTATCTGCCATTTTGATTTTTTGCTTTAAAATGGGAGATTAGCGGAACTTGTGTTCTGCTTCATCAGCCATCTTTTTTAATCAGCTCTTTTATATATAAACTTATAGAATTTTGTATTTAAATACTTCGATTTTATAGAACTTTATGCTTTTCTTCCGTCTGCTTTACTTACTAATGTACTTTCCTTTCCTCTGGTTGTCAAGTCTACAACCTTTGCTCTTGAATTATGTGCCAAATTTTGTGCTTCTTTAATGGCAAGTTCATAAGCCATCTGTGTTGCCTCTTCTGCACTATGCGAAACGGCTAATATCTCTCTCAGGGCCCTTGTAGCAATACGGTATTCTCCAACAACAAAGTGCCCATTTGCTTCTCCAACAATAGCCATCCAAAGTATCCCAGAACTGTCCCTCTCGTCTTCTCCACTGCTTACCCAAAAGGCATCTCTTCCTTTTGCATATCCTTTTGACTCACTTACATAAAAAGGCATATCTATTATCGCTATTTCTTGCTTATAAAAATATGCAACTTAATGAAGTAGTAAACATCCTTCTTCCTAGAAAGAGAGCTCTGCGCGGTTATTCTGCTTGTCAAGCTCCATTTCATCCAAATTAACCACTATTATAATCTGCTCAGAACTGCCGGATAGCTTTATATTCTGTACAGAGAGCATCTTCTTCATCCCCATCTCAATTTTCCCGAGCGTGAAATTGGCTGCTTTTCCATCAGAATTGTAAACCTCAAGCTCTGCATTCTCCGCATCAGCCAATCCCTGATTGGACACATTAATCTCAAAATTAAGATATCTCCCTGTCTTGTTCGCAGATACACTGTCTATAATCAAATCAGGAAGTGAATTTGTTTTGTAAATCCTGTTTATCTCTTCTATTATATAGCTGTCAATCTCCTGCATGCATCCCGTTACCGGATTCATTATGCTCTGCGAGTTGTTGTAATGGTCAAATCCCAGAGCATGCAATATCTCATGTATTGCTATCTTTGGCTCTTCGCATTTCTCCTCCCTGTAAAGGGAGATATTTCCTGACAATATAATTGCATAATTTGTGGTGTTTATTATCTCGGTTGGCCCCCCCTCTCCAGCTATGAAATGCCCTTCCTGCTTTGGTTCAGGCGCTATCTGAGAACAGAGTATTCTTATTTCAGGATTTTCTTTTGATTCATAGAATTCCAGGACAGTCTTCTCAGATATTATCTCAAAAGCTCTCTCGACATCTTCCCACCTCTTCTGCGGGCAGACTGATTCAAGCCTGTAGCTTATGCTTCTGCTCGGGAATCTCATATTTGGATAGAATTGAGTCCCTTCTCCAGAAGGATTGCTGCCTGCTTCAGGGGCGTTGCTTATAACCTGGGCTGTGAATGGCTTGTATTCGAGAGTCTCTCCCGGGAAGTTAAGCCAGAATACATATGCTCCAAATCCAAGTGCCCCAAACAGCATCAAAAAAACAACAAATTCCAATATCCTCATGATATGAGCAAAAAGAATTCATTTAAATATTATTCTCTCTTGCTCCATTTATGTCATTCAAGTTCCTCGAGCATACTGCAGATGTTAAAATCCTGGTAGAAGAACCTAGTTTAAACAGGGCATTCAGCACATCTGCTCTGGCACTAAAGGAAGTCATAGCCGAGCAAATCAAGGTTGCTCCAAGAATAAAGAAGGAAATCCATATAGAAAGCGAAAACAAGGAAGCATTGTTATACGACTTCCTTGAACAATTTCTCTATTTGTTTGACACAGAAGGTTTTATCCTTAGCAAAGCCCCTCTTGTAAAGATAGAAAAGAAAGGAGACAAATTATCTCTCTCAGCAAAACTTATTGGGGACAGCGCATCAAATTATATTGTAACAAACACTGTCAAAGCAATGACTTACAGCGACATGAAAATCCAAGAAGAAAAAGGCAAAGTCACAATCACATTTGTTCTGGACGTCTAGACTTATTTTAATTTACTTTAGTAATTTTACAAAATGAGTTCCGTTAATATCAATTCTTCTTGCTTCCCACCCGTATCTTTCCAAGATTCTTGGTCTAAA
>JBFYLR010000040.1:0-4662 GCA_041305305.1 Nanobdellota archaeon | reverse complement strand
AACGTATTCGGCGCTCATTCTACTTTTTCAAAGATGTTTGTTGTAACATCTTCTACTTTAGATTTAGCAGATTCTATCTCTTTTTCCCAGGAGAGGAGCTCCTGCTCTTCACGCATTCTTGCCTCGCGGATTTTCTTCATCAATTCGTCAATCTCACGCAGTTTTTCGCGTGCAGAGTTAAGCGCTTTTCTTGCTGAGTGGAATCTTTCTATTTTTACATAAACATCTTCATTCTTGCCTCCAGCATCTGCCGTCGCAGGAATCGGACCGTCAATCTCGCGGACTTTTGGGACCTTAAACTTTGAAGGCAATTCAGGAACTGGCTTTTTTGCAGGCGCCTCAGGGAAAGCCTGGAATTTTGGCTCTTCTTCAGCTTCTTCCACAGCCTCTTCAGGCATCTCTAATTTCTTTTCAGAAGGAAAAACAGGCTTCAATGGGGGCAAATCAGGCAGCCCCTTTTTATCGTCTTTCTTATTCCAGAACATAATAGTCTATTTTTAAATTGATTTAAATACATTTTTATTAATTATATAATGGTAACACAGGTTAGAAAGATTTTTAATTGGACTTTTTTAAGAGAATATATGCAAGTCAACCTTCTGAAAACAATAGTCTCATCGATTGCGGGGCAGGGCGCATCCGGAATAGTTGATTTATTGTATAACAAGAAAAATGTGAACGAGTTTCTTATTGCGAAGAAGCTTAAACTTACCATAAACCAGACGAGAAACATACTTTACAAGCTTGCGGATGAGGGCATTGTGAGTTTTGCGAGAAAGAAGGACAGGAAGAAAGGAGGATGGTATACTTATTTCTGGACATTGAATACGGGGAAAGGGCTGCTGAAATTCAAAGAGCATCTATCAAAGAAGGCGCAGGAGATGAACGAACAGCTTTCCAAGAGAAAGGTTGAGAGGTTTTATTATTGCGCTAACTGCCAGATTGAATCAAATGAGGAGAATGCTCTTCTCTATCAATACACCTGCCCGGAGTGCGGAGAAGTTCTTCAGTTAAAGGACAAGAGCAAGGAGGTTGATGCTCTTGAAAAGGAGATATCAAAGATAAATTCTCTTCTTGCAAATCTTAATGTTGAGATAGGGGAGATTGCGAAGAAAGAGGGCGTGGTTAAGGCAAGAAAGCAGAGGGCGGAGGACAAGAAGAAGTCCAAAGAAAGGGCGCTGAAGAAGAAAAAGAAGGCACAGGATCTTAAAAAACTTCAGAAAAAGAAAGGAAATAAAAAACTTCAGAAGAAAGCAGCCGGCGCGAGGAAGAAAAACAGCTTCAAGCTTGCGAAGAAGCTGAAGGGATTCTTCAGAAGATAGGATGGGGCTTATTTATTCTACAAGAGTTGAGAGGAAAGAAGGATTTTTTAAAAAGTTGGCAGATAAGAGCGCGATATGGTGGATTATAATTCTTAATCTTATTTTGTTTGCTCTTGAATTCGTTCTTCTTGCAATAAATCCAGACAATGTAAAATATTTTGCATTGAGCGCTGATAATTTTCTCTCAGGGAATTATTTATGGACTATAATGACACATATGTTTGCGCATGGCGGATTTATACATCTTTTTGTAAATATGTTTGCATTATTTTCCTTCGGAGGATTGTGCGAGAGGATAATAGGGAGAAAGAGATTTATCTGGTTTTACCTGATTGCAGGCATTTTTGCAGGAATTAGCTCAGTTCTGCTTGCGGGATTTTTTGGATTTGGATTCTGGGAGAAAGTATTTGGAAGCCCTGAAATATTCATGCTTGGGGCGTCTGGAGCGATTTTTGGGATAGCCGGGCTGTTTGTTGTTCTGCTTCCGAAAATGAGGTTTGGTATAATATTCATTCCATTTTTTTCCCTTCCTGGATATGTAATGGTTCCTCTTGTTTTAGTTGTTATGTGGCTTGCTTCAATAGGCGCAGGGCTTCCAATAGGGAATGTAGCTCATTTCGGAGGATTTATTGCAGGATTGGCTTATGGATGGTATCTTAGAATGAAATATGCGAAGAAAGTGCAGATGCTTGAGAAGATGTTCAGATGACGATGAATTATCAAATCAAGAGGCAGAGGGGGGCTTCATGAATAAAAGAGACAGGGGATTAGCGGAGGAGAGCAGGCAGAAAAGCAGTTTTTGGCAGCAGGTGCGGGGCGCTTTCAGATATCTTAAAGAGAGCAGGAATTATATTTATGCGATTGCGCTGATTTTTCTTGCTGGAGGGATAATAGGGTTTGCAATGTCCGATAATTTCAAATTCCTAGATGAGATATTAAAGGAGCTTGTGGGGAAGATAGAAGGATTGGGATTTTGGGGGACACTGCTTTTCATTCTTCAGAATAATATTAAGAGCGCGCTTTTTGGGCTGGTGCTTGGAGTTCTTCTTGGGATATTTCCAGTTATAAATGCTATTTCAAATGGAATTGTTCTAGGGTATGTGATGAAACTTGTTTTTATTGAATCTGGAGTTGGTGAGATGTGGAGGCTTATTCCTCACGGCATTTTTGAGATTCCTGCCATTTTCATATCTCTTGCAATGGGATTCAAGCTCGGGATGTTCATATTTTCAAGAGATAAGAAGAAAGAATTTTTCAGGAGAGCTAGAAATGGGCTTATAATCTTTGTTTTTGTGGCTATTCCTCTTCTTATTCTGGCTGCTTTTATAGAATCCTGGCTCATAATGCTGTATAAATAACTTTTAAAACTCTTAAAGCGACTTATTATATATAGGGAGACAAAAATGCACCCTATGAGAATCTGCGGATTCTCAAGGACTGCATTTTCAATCCAGGAGCGAAAATGCATCTAAGCAAAGAAAGCATAGAAGAAATTGACAAGGCAACAGAAGAAGAGAGCATAAAGAAGGTAGAGGCTGCGCTTTTTATATCAGGGAAGTTCATGAGCATACAGGAGCTTGTTGCATTGACAGATGTAAATCCAATCCTTCTGAGGAAGATACTTGAAGACCTTTCTGACGCGTACAAGGATTCTGGTATTGATATATTAAACAAGAATAACCTCTGGAAAATGGATGTGGCGCAGGAATATGTCTGGATGGTTAACAAGCTCGCAGGCGGAAGTTCTGAATTTACAAAGGCTGAGCAGGAGACTCTTGCTCTGATTGCATATAAACAGCCGATGAAGCAGAGCGTTGTTATAAAAATAAGAGGGAACAAGGCATATGAGCACATAAAAGCGTTTGTTGAAAGAGGGCTTGTAAACAAAAAGAAAATGGGGCATACTGCTGAGCTTACATTGAGCGATGATTTCCATGATTATTTCCATTTGGATGAGAGAGGAGAAGGGATAAGGGAAGAGATGAGCATTAAGGTGGGAGAAGAAGAAGTGAAGGTGGGAGAAGAAGAAGTGAAGGACGAGCAAAATGTGGGAAGTTCCTAACTTTATTTTATATTCTATATTTGCAGTAAATCTGTTTTTGGCATTTTTTTATCTGGGGATTTTTCTGAAGTTGAAAATTATAGGCGAAAAAACAAGGATAAAGAAATTTCTTGATATAACCTTTGTAATTCCCGCATATAATGCCGAGAAGCTTATTGATAAAACGGTGGGGGCGGTTATGAACTCAAAATATCCTAAGGAGAAGATAAAAATAATAATAGTTAATGATGGTTCAAAGGACAATACTCTTGGGGCTGCAAGAAAACTTGCTTTGAAATACGGAAACATAGAAGTTCTTGACAAGAAAAACAGCGGAAAGGCGGACAGCCTGAATTATGGGCTAAAGAGGGCAGATACAGAACTTGTCGCTGTACTTGATGCAGATACTCTGGTTCAGGATGATTTAATACAGAAATGTGTATCAAGATTTGAGGAGAAGAGCGTTGTTGCAGCCACATGCAGGTTCAAAGCGCTTAAGAGGAAGAAGCTTATTGAGAGGCTGCAGAATGTGGAATATGTTCTTACTGCTTTTTACAGAAAACTTACTGCGCATATAAATTCGCTTCCTGCCGCGCCTGCTTTCACGGTTTTCAAAAGGGCTTTTCTGGTGAAACACGGATATTTTGACCCTGGAAATCTTACAGAGGACTTTGAAATCGGGTTGAGAATACAGAAGCATCATTACAACATTGCGTATGTAAGCGATTCTTATGCATTAACTGATGTGCCTGACAGCATTTACAAACTGCACAGACAGAGACTGAGATGGAATTACGGGGCGCTGTTCAACTATTCCAAATACAAGGAGCTTCTTTTCAGCAGGAAGCACGGCGATTTGGGGATGTTTGTTATTCCATCAGGATATCTTACTTTCTTCGTGGTGTGCCTTTCAGTTATCCTAACCTTTTATTCTCTTATCGGCTCGGCGGTGCAGCACTTCAGGATGATTATGGCGGGATGGCTGCCTTCCTTTACGATGAACTCGGGCACTTTCTTAATGTCTCTGACTGATTTGAAAGTGCTATTGATTATATCGACTTTTCTTGTAGGGCTTATAATGTATTTCCTTGCAAGAATAGAAGTTGACGAAGATATCCCTCTTTTTGATTATATTATTATGGTATCTGTGTATCTTATGCTTCTTGCTTTCTTCTATGCTTTTGCGGTTGTTTATTATCTCAGCGGGAAGAAGCCGAGATGGTAGATAAAGCAGAAATCGTTCCGCTAATCTCCCATTTTAACACAAAGAAAAGCACAAAATGGTAGATTTTATATAAG
>JBFYLR010000039.1:0-9251 GCA_041305305.1 Nanobdellota archaeon | reverse complement strand
TTAAGAAAAGCTCTTACTTGAGCAAATGAGAGAAATATGACTATCAAACCTGCGCCAATCATTCCTATGCTTATTGACTTGTTCATTTTTTTGCCTCTTCTTTACATAATTGTTATTATTTGCATTTATTTAAACCTTATCTTATCAAAAGGTTTATATATCAATTGATATATAGTTATTTATGCTGGATTTAAAGATATTCAAGAAGAACCAATTTGCAAGATATCCTACGCTGGATACTGTGCTGATGATAGAGGAGACTATAGAGAAGTTCAGCGGCGAAGTTAACAGGACGGAATTATGGAAGAAGCTGCCCAGAAAAGTAATGTGGCAGACTTATTTGATGGTGCTTGATTATCTAGCACACTCCAACAAAATAGTTGTTGACCCAAGAGATCAGAAGATTGTCTGGATATGGAATCCAATGTTGCTTAAGAAAATTCGTAAGAGGAGATTAATTATAAAATGAGGGTTAAGGAAGTCGCATTTGCAGATGAGCGGCTTAAATCCTCTTTTGAGAAGCTGAAGACTGGAAAATTTGAGGAGAAGAAGATTTATTCTTTTATACAAAGGGCAGTAGACGATTTGAAGGATGATCCATTTTGTGGAGTTAGAATTCCCGATAGATTAATTCCTCGAATTTATCTTGAGAAATTCGAGATAAATAATATCTGGAAATATGACCTGCCTGAAGGATGGAGACTAATCTATTCAGTTACTGGAGATGAAGTCTCGATTGTAAGCATTATTCTGGAATGGTTCGACCACAAAGATTATGAAAGGAGATTTAGTTATTAAAACATGAAGGGCATGCGAGGGCAGGATGTTATCGGGAATATTGCTATATTGAAGTTTGACTGGGAAGCTTCAATTGCTGATAAAAAAAAGGAGGCCCTGAAGTTTCTGAAAGAGCATAAGAATGTTAGAACGGTTCTGGAGAAGTCTGAGGGATTCAAGGGAAGATTGAGGACTATGAAGACGAGGTATCTTGCAGGAGAAAAGAATCTTGAAGCTTTATATAAAGAGAACGGGTGCGAGTTCAGGCTTAATGTGGAGAGTTGTTATTTCTCTTCAAGACTTGCCGCAGAGAGAAATAAAATTGCTTCAATGGTAAAGAAGGGAGAGAATGTGCTCGTTTTGTTCGGGGGAGTTGCTCCTTTTGCTATTGTAATTGCTAAACATTCAAAGGCAAAGAGAGTTGTTTCAGTTGAACTCGGCAGGGAATGCTCAAAATATGCAGAAATTAATGTAAAGAGAAACAAATTGAAAAACGTGGAGATAATTCAGGGAGATGTTAATCGCATTCTGCCGAAGATGAGGGAGAAGTTCTCCCGCATTGTAATGGCTCGTCCAAATCTTGAATCTAACTTCCTGGACGTCAGTTTTCCTCTTGTCAAGAACGGCGGAGTGATTCATTATTATGGGTTCTATGAGGAAGATAAACTTGGAGAGATGAAAGAAATGATTGAAGAGGAAGCTAAGAAAGCAAAGAGGAAGATAAAGATTCTTGAGATAGAAAGAGCAGGAGATATTGGCGCTTACAAGTTCAGATACAGAGTTGATTTTAAGATTTTAAATTGATTATCTGATGCGAGAGAGAATATCTTTTACAATATCTTCCGGATTTGGTTTGGAAGCATCAACAATTAAGTCGTATTTCTTTATATTATAAGGATTAACATTGTAATATTTTCTATACCTTGTAATTTCTGATTTCTCTCTCGCCTTTATTTTTTTAATTGTGTCCTTTATATCTTTATTTATTTCTTTTCTTATTTTATCATTGAGAATTCTTCTTGCTCTTAGCTCTAAATCTGCATCAAGAAATATCTTTTTTGCATGAGGTATGAAATGGAATCCAAGCCTTGAGTCAATTACGAAGTTGTCTTCATTTTTTCCAAGATTTATCTGGAGTTTATCAACTTCTTTGTCAATTGAAGGATCTTTTTCTTCAAGCTTTCCGAGCTCAAGAATGGTGATGTTTCTCTGCTTTGCTATCTCTCTCTGGAAGTCTCCCATAGAATAGTGCTTGAATTTGAGCTTTTTAGCGAGGAGCTTTGCAATTGTGCTCTTTCCAGAGCCTGCTTTTCCTCCCAATGCGATTATCATTCTATAGTTAGTATAATAAGCTTTAAAAAGATATTTTTGGTGGGTTTAAAATGGCAGATATGAAAGAATTAGAGAATGAGGCAAGGTCTTTTCATAAGGCATATTGCATTGACTTAGCCCGCGCTAATCGTGTTATTAACACCTCAATTGCACAATCATCTGATTTTGTTGTTGCTACGAAAGACATAAACCCTATACACAGAAAAATGGACGGACTTGATGAGGTGGTTTCTCCGGGGTTTTTGCAAAATTGTGCAGCAATTGTGCTTTCAAGGCAGGCAATGAATGCTGCTGATTTTAACACTCTTGATTATCCTCATTCATTCAACGAGTGCGAGATGCGCGCCCCTGTTGTGACTGGACTGGATTATGCTATGGCTGCCGTATTTGATGGGACAAGAAAAAGAGCTGATGTTGAGATAAGGAATCAGAAGGGAGATATTGTTTACACTTTAACAAGGGGATTGTTCAAGGAAAGCGCAAATCCTGCAAGGCTTGGATTAAATGGAGAACTTGTTTATGACGGCGAGTTTAGAATAGACGGAGAAGATTCAATACATAATTTTGGGAGGCTTATAGGCTCTGAAAGTTCAGAGAGCAATTTGAGGGCTTTTGCAGGGGCTTCTTCTGCAGTGTGCTCTGCAATAGCAGCAGGAAAATTGAATACTCTTGATGAAGGAGTTGAAGCAATGTATGCAGGAAGGCAGCAGTTCTATCTTGATTCAAGCAGGACATTGAATCTGCAGAAGGGGATTGGAATGAAGCTCTATGTTTCAGGGAGAGAGAAATTTGGGAAGAAGAGCGAGAAGGAAGATTATGTTGGGATATCTATTGTTGGAGAGGACGCAGGAAGAACAATTTATCAATTCAATGCAAATCTTGCTTTTGTTGACAGAAGAATTGTTCCTCTGATGATAAAAAGAGCTTTGAAGTGCAGAAATTAATTATAATTCTAACTCTGCCTTTACTGCTGTCGGAGCTTCTCCGCCATGCCAGGTGAATCTTGGACGGACACGAATTGCATATATTCTTTCTGAGTTGTCATCAAGTAGGATTGCTGAACCTTTCAAGGCAGGCAAATCATTCATATTCTGCTGTATTGACTCAAGAAGATATGACTGCATGATTGTATTCAGCGCATCTACATCGGGTTTTGCGGTGACTCTATGGGAGATAACTATATCCGATTGCGTCATAACATCGTGATGAATCTGCCCGGGCTGTTGTGTTGCAAGAACGCATGATAATCCGGGCTGTCTTCCTTCTCTTAGAAGCTGGATGAGTGCATCTGTTGCAGGCGTTTTTCCATTTAGAGGAAGGAACTCGTGGGCTTCATCTATGAAAAGCCAGACTAGAGGCTCCTGCCTCTGCGACTTATATTGCATATATTCCTGTCCGTGCTGAATTGCCTCTATCTCTTCTTTTTTTCTTGCGTCCATTCTATGTTCAAACAGTTTTCTTGTGATTAATGAAATTAACAATGCTCTGACATTGAATGCTCCTATTGAGCTGTATACGGAGATGTCCAATACGGTTGTTGTGCCTGCATTAACCAAATCGGGAATTTCTGTGCCCTCTGCTGTTTTTGAGAATATTCCCCAGGTATCTGCCGCTCTGAACAAAGAAACTGCAATATCCTTTGTGTCTTTGTTCGCTTTCGAGTCTTCTTCAAGAGCATCCTGAACATTTTGCAGTGTAAAGCTTGGGTTTCTTTCTCTAAGTTCGCTGATTGTTCTTTCTATCAGTGTGCCCACAAGACTTGTCATCTCGAGGTTGAAGAGAGTTATCCAGTCTTCTGCTTCAAGTTCGGATGACTTCAGAGCGAATGTTGAATCAATAGGAACTCCTTTCTTTTTGTAGTCATCAACTTTTCCGAATGGGACGAACACTTTCACTGGAAGGGATTTTGACTGCAGTTCCCATTCATCAAGGAGCATTTTGTCTTTTTCATTCTTGTATTTCATTGTCCAAAAAATTCCCATTGTGTCAAACATTATTGAAGCAATATTCTTTGAGACTTCTGAAGGGAGATTTGAGATTTCTTCTGCTATTGCTCCAAGGGTATAAGATTTTCCCGATCCACGTTTGCCTGCCACAAGGACGACGTGGCTTCTTGCTACATCCATCCAGATTTTGTTTGAGAGAGAAGTGTAGTTGCCCATCTTTACATATCCTTTTCCGATGTACAACAAACCTCTGTCACCAAACTTTTTCTTGTCCGAGAGATCCCGGCCTATTATTATATCATAAGGCATGAAATTAGATGGTTTTTTGTTTATTAAAGATTACTGCGGTGAGATTTTAATGTAATAATTGCAGTTTCATAAAGTTTTTAAAGGGAGATTATCTCTCGTTTTTATGCCAGCAGAAAAAGAAGTTCCAAATGATGGTATTTTCTCTAAGATGAGAGAGAATCCCTGGATTGTTGTGAGTATATTTCTCGCAGTAGTATTGTTTATTATTCTTGTTTTGAGAATTCCTGGGGGAAGTTCAACTGGGAATGCTGTAAGCGAAGATGTTGCTGCTGCAAATCTTCTTAATTTTGTGAAGGCGCAGGTTGGAGAGGAAGCAAAGCTTGTATCTGTTGAGAAGGATAATAATTTCTATGATTTTGTCGTTAATTTGAATGGGGAGGATATACCTGTTCTTGTTACTCTTGACGGGCAATTCTTGGTTGCTCAGGCTATTCCATTGAATGTCAGTGTTGATAGCGCAGTGGATGAATCTGCTGCTGAAGAGGAGCCTGCTAAGGAGATTCAGAAATCTGCAAAGCCAGTTGTTGACTTGTTCGTAATGACTCATTGCCCATATGGCACTCAGGCGGAGAAGGGAATGATTCCAGCGATTGAAGCTCTTGGAAAGGACGGAAATGTAACAATAAGATTCGTGCACTACTTCATGCATGGAGACAAAGAAGAAGCTGAGACTTATGCTCAGGTTTGCATAAGAGAGGAGCAGAAGACAAAGTTCCTTCCTTATTTGAAGTGCTTCCTTAATGCAAGCGATTCAGAAGGATGCTTAAAGTCCACTGGAGTTGATACAACTAAGCTGGCAGCGTGCACATCTGGAAACAAGAGCAAGGAATATTATGCTGTTGATTCCGCATTGAGCCAGCAATATGGCGTTCAGGGCTCTCCTACACTTGTAATCAACGGCGCTCAGTCCAGCGCGGGAAGAAGTTCAAGTTCATATCTTTCAGGAATATGCGGAGCTTATGAAGATGCTCCAATCGCATGTTCTAAAGAGCTCTCAAGCACTTCACCAAGTCCAGGATTTGGGTATGCTGAATCTGCAAGCGCTTCTGCAGCAAGCTGTGGATAAAATTACTCTTTATAGTTAAATGATAAATTGTTATATTCTTCGGTGTCATATACGCATATGCCTTTCTCATGCCAGAGAACAAATTCTTTAATTCCTGAATCAAGAGCCATCTTGCTGCAGATAGTGCAATAAGGATTTCCTGCTTTGGACGGACTGCCCTTCTCATCCAGTCTTATAAAATATAATCTTGAATTATCGAGGTTCTTTTCATTCTTAATAGCATCAATGATTGCTCTTTGTTCAGCATGAATGCAGCAGGTTTTGTCAGTTACTTTCTTATGATATTCTTCTTTAGAAAGGCTGCATCTTCTGTTCTCTTCTTTATTCTGCGGAGGACTGTTGAATCCTCTACCTATTATTTTATTGTCTTTTATAATAACTGCTCCGCATCTTGAGCGATGACATGTTGAATTCAGTGCAGTTTTTGCCGCTTCTTCAATGAAAGCCCATGCAGTTTTCTCTTCATTTCCACTAAGATATATCATTTGTTCAGATAGTCAACTTCTTCTGTTGAGAGCTTAAGCTGTTTTTGAACTTCAGTGTTCTTTAATACGGGGCGGAGCAGGTCAAAGTCGCGCATTGTTCTTTTCATTGAGCAATGCACCATTCTTGAATATTTTTTTGCTATTGTCTTTTTCTTTTCTACTTTTTGGTTGTGCAGCCATATCTTAAGTATTCTTTTTGGCGGTTCGTATTTTGTGAATGAGTTATTTGGCATTGTCTTCGCATAGGATATTCCTGCGCTCTGGAAGACATTCTGATAAATAAGGAATCTCCAGTGCTGTTCTCGGTATATTCTCCCTCTGAAAACATCCGCTTTTCCTAATGCGTGATATGCTCTTGCGAGGGACTCATTTCTGTATTCTTTTGGAATATTCTCCTCTATCCAGAGGAATATCTCGTCCAGGGACATCTTTGTATTGTCAAATAAGTCCAGAAAATCACCTCTTTCCTTGAATAATCTCTTCAAAATTATAAATATGCTTTCTTCTACATCTCTCTTCTCAGATGTATCTACAAGCAGGCTGTGCTCATATGCATAAGACTGCAAATCGTTTATTGCTGCCCTCACATCTCCCTGTGACTTTATTGCTATCTGGCTCAGAAATGATATATTCTTGTTTATTCCTTCTTTTTCTGATACTTTCTTCAAGAGTTCAAGTATTGAAAGCGTTGAAAGCGGTTTCATCTCTACGACTCTGCACTTTGCTCTTACTGGGGAGAGTTTTGACTGCCAGACATCATTGCAGGTCATAATAATTGGGTGTCTTGTTGTTCCTAAAAGGCGGACAAGTTCAGGAATTCCTCCTATCTCTGTGCCTGTGACTCCGTCAACTTCATCCATTACTATTATCTTGCTATGCTTGAAGAGACTTCTCTGCTCGGTTGCAGGTTTTACTATTTCTTCAAGCTTTATTCTGCTTCTTAAGTCGCTTGCGTTAAGTTCGAGGACTTCCGCATTCATTTCTTTTGCTGCTGCGAGGGCAAGAGATGTTTTTCCTGTGCCTGCAGGACCATAAAGAATTATTCCTTTTCTTCTTGGGAATTCTTTAATGAATGCTTTTATCTCAAGGATTGCTTTTTCCTGCCCTGCTATATCTTCATATTTTTTCGGGCGATATTTCTCTACAAGACTGCGGTATGGCTCCATCATTTTCTCTTTGCAAATCCTTCAAAATGCACTTCTGGACTTTTATTATTATATACTTCTATGACTTCATATACTCCATCTGTCCAGACTTCTCCACTCATCAGTCTATGTCTTGCTTGGGTTATTCTTATGCTTGCAATTGGTCTTGATAATCTTCCCTCTCCTTCTGTTATTAACAAAGGTATTTCTCCCTCAAGCCAATAATTTCTCTGTCCTTTTTTCATAAATGGATAAACATTCCCTGCTTTAATCTTCTCTGGGAGACATTCATCCAAACTTCTTCCAGGTGTCCCATGTTTTCTTAATGCCAAATCCGGATTATATTCAACTTGTATCCCCATGTTGATTATATTGACTTGCCTTGTCCTGCAAGAACGAAAGAAGCCAGCAAGGCTTGGAGCTGGACGAATTCATCTGAGCCTTCAGTCATTCTGAATTCTGTCTCACCTGTTTTTTCCGTGAGTCTTACTTTTATTTCAGGTTCAATCTGCAGAGCCCATATTTCTTTTTGTATGGCTTTTATAACATCCGAACCGGATATGCTCTCTTTGAGCATTACGTCAAGCAGTTTGTCTCTTGCTGTTACAAAGTCTCCCGCAAGGGCATAGTCAAGGACAACCTTTATTCCAGTAGGTTTTGTTGAAGCAGCTATCATTGAAATCATTTCTGCATTTATATCCAGGGCTATGGATGCCGTTGCCTGAAGAAGGTTTATTGCTTTTCTGCAGTCCCCTTCACTTGCCTCATATATTGCTTCAAATGCGTCCTGAGATATTTTAAGATTCTCTCTTTCTGCGACTCTTCTTATAACCTCAGAAATATCTTTCTTTTCAAGTATCTTGAATCTGAATGAGACGCATCTTGATTGGATTGGGTCAATTATTTTGCTTGAATAGTTGCAGGAGAGTATGAATCTGCAGGTGTTTGTGTAATTCTCCATTGTTCTTCTTAATGCCTGCTGGGCTTCTCTCGTCAGCGCATCGGCTTCATCAAGGAAGATGACTTTAAATGGAACATCTTTGATTGCTTTTGTTCTTGCGAAATCTTTGACTTTTTGACGGACTACCTCAATTCCTCTCTCATCAGATGCATTTAATTCAAGATAATTCTCTTTCCAGGAGGGACCATATAACTCTTTTACAATTATGAGCGCGAGAGTAGATTTTCCTATTCCTGCAGGGCCCGCGAATAAGAAATGAGGTATGTTCATGGCTTGAACAAGGGATTTGACTCTTTTGATTATCTCGCTCTGTCCGACAACCTCCTCAAATTTGGAAGGGCGGAACTTCTCTGTCCATATATCTGTTTGTGCCATTATTCTCTTTTTAACTCCTTTTATGTTAAAGTTATTTACTGAAAATCTATTATAAAGATTTGTATAATCAAAAATATGCTAAAAACAAATTTGTCGTCGGTATTTATACAGAACGCATTCTATGCATCTTTCTTCTTCGCTTTTCCTTCTTGAGGCGCTTTCGCTGCCACTTCCATCTCATCTGGTTTTTCTTCTTCCATCTTCGTGAGCTTCTTTTCATATTTTGGTAAGAAAGAGTCGGTTTATAAAGTTTTTTAAGTCAGATTTTCTTGATTATTTTATGACCTATTGGAACATAGTAAAGAACATTGTAAGAAGGGCAGATATAGTTGTAGCTGTAGTTGACGCCAGGATGCCCGGGCTTTCAAGGAATTATGAATTGGAAGGAATGGTTCGCAAGATGGGCAAGGAGCTTGTAATTGCATTTAACAAGGTAGACCTGGTTTCAAAGGAGCATTATATCTATCTTAAGAAGAAGTACAAAGGTGAGAAAGGGATATTCTTTGTTTCTGGGGCAAGAAATCTTGGAATGTCTAGGTTGAGAAATGCATTGCACGCAATGGGCAGGAAAAATGGCGACGAAGCCCCTAAAATAGGCGTTGTAGGATATCCTAATGTAGGTAAATCTTCCATAATCAATGCTCTTGCGCGCAGGGCTAAGGCGAGAGTTTCAGTTATTGCGGGGACGACGAAAGGGGTTCAGACAATAACTGCAGGGGGGTTGAATGTTCTTGACTCTCCGGGAGTTTTTCCATATGGGGAGGATGAAGTTAAACTGGGATTGTTTGCAGCAAGGAATCCGCAGAGTCTTAGAAATCCAGAAATGCTTGCATGCAAGATAATTGAGATGTTTTT